>NZ_DATGTT010000083.1:0-2737 GCF_035301675.1 Lentibacillus sp.
GCCGATTCACGTGCATTTTTTGTCGAAATGGTGTATACTTATATATAGTGATTGAAAAAATTATATAAGGGTGATGAATTGAAGAAAATTAGATTAAATCTTCGTGAAAAATTAACAAGAGGAACGCTCCTGTGGGTTTACGCAGATGATGGTAAGGCATATCACAGCAGTAAACGCTTCGATACAGCTTCATTTAATGAACACGATTCAAATTACCTTGGAGAAATTGACAAAGTGTCTACTAATAAAAGACAACTCAACTCCCTATACACAATGCTCAAGAAATCAGATAGAATTTACGGCATTTGTTTGAATAAAAAGGGACAAGCAGCTGTTCTTAACAATAAAACGACTGGTGATGAAATTATTTTCTTTCCAACTTGGGAAAAAATGACTTCATTTGGTAAAGCGCATTTTACAATAATAGACAAAATCGAAGCAGAAATACAGCGAAAAGAAAAAACAAGGTTGAAATGGCTTCAAAGAGGACAAGCTTATGTCAATAGACAAAACAAAACCGCAAAAGAAGCATAGTTTACTTCTAATACCCTCAACAAACTGTCCGCACAAAACTTACACACCACATGAATAATTCATAAAATAAAACCAACGCCCGCGAGCATTACAGCAGGCGTTGGTTTTCGTTATATTGGCGACATTAACCCTTCACCCCTAAATTAGGTTTTCTATATGTTTGATTATAAATAAACAAGGGAAGTTTTATATAAATACCTGTTAAATAATCATATATATATAAATTTTATAAGGAGTTTTTTAGTTGTCACCTGATCAGATTGGCTTTACATTGCTTTATTTGGGAATTTTTTTGTTGCTTGGAAAATGGCTTCGCATAAGGGTGAAATGGCTGCAGAATTTATTTTTACCATCATCCATTATTGGTGGATTTCTAGCATTATTACTCGGACCTCAGGTGCTGGGAAAGTTACTGGGCTTGTTTGTAAACAGTGATTCGTTTTGGATTCAAGGCATCCTACCCGGAGGAGTGATTGAAGTATGGGAAACTTTACCGGGATTAATGATAAGTGTTGTTTTTGCCACATTATTTATTGGTTCAACGATCCCAAGCATACCAAAAATATGGCGTTTAGCCGGACCTCAAATTTCCTTTGGGTGGGCAATAGGCTGGGGACAGTATGTCGTTGGTGTTTTACTCGCGTTATTGGTTATAACGCCATTTTTCGGCCTTCCTCCAATGGCGGGAGCACTAATTGAAATTTCTTTTGAAGGTGGACATGGCACTGCTGCAGGGCTGGCTGGTACATTTGAAAAATTGGGTTTTCCAGAGGCATATGATCTATCTATTGGTCTGGCAACAGTTGGTCTGCTATCCGGATTAGTGATAGGGATTATATTGATTAACTGGGCAGTGAGAAGAAATAAAACAGAAATTATTAAAAATGTGGAAGGTTTCTCGAAGTTAAAGAAACAAGGAATTATGGAGTTTGAAAATAGGGAACCAGCTGCTAAGATGACTGTTCGCCCAGAATCTATTGAACCACTTTCTTTCCATTTTGCAATCGTAGGTTTGGCTGTTCTGGCAGGTTATTTGTTATTGCAATTCTTAATTTGGATAGAGAGTGTAACTTGGGGAGCAATTACGGATTCAGCTTTTATGACATACATACCTTTGTTTCCGCTAGCGATGATCGGAGGAATTATTGTTCAACTTGTGTTTAGCAAGGTGGATCAGTCAGAAATAGTGGATCGCCATATGATTAATCGTATTCAAGGGTTTGCATTGGATATATTGATTGTCTCGGCAATTGGAACGATTTCCCTTGATGTTATAGGATCCTATATTATTCCATTTTTACTACTCGCCATCACCGGTATTGCGTGGAATGTGTTCGGTGTGCTTGTTTTAGCACCAAGGATTATTCCTTCCTACTGGTTTGAACGAGCTATTGGAGACTTTGGTCAATCAACGGGTGTTACTGCGACAGGACTTTTGCTCATGCGTGTCGTTGATCCGGATAATGAATCTCCCGCATTGGAAAGTTTCGGATATAAGCAACTGATGTATGAACCATTTCTTGGCGGTGGATTAGTCACTGCGCTATCCGTGCCTTTAATTTTTGAATTTGGCCCTATCCCATTTCTGATTTTTTCCGCAATTATGTGTGTGCTTGGCTTATTGCTCGGACTATTATACTTCGGGAAAAAATCGGTCTAGTACATCATGGCCGAATTATTGAATCAGTATTCCTGCTTCAACCACCGCAGATGGAATACACTCGCTTTCCGGGGGCGGCTGATGAGCCTCCTCGTGCTGACGCACTGCGGGGTCTCACCTAGGCCTCATCTCCCCCAGGACAAGGAAGGCTACAGCAGCGATGCATCGCACGCAGAAAAAGCGGGTTTCTTTTTCAAGGAGTCTCGCGTATTCCATCTGCTAGGTTAGTTAAAGATTAGCCAACAGAGCGCTAAACTAGTTGATTGGAACGGAAGGCGACGACTCCTCGAAAATAAAGAACAATTTTCTTCGTGCGATGTTACGCTGCCGAAGCTTTCCTTATCCTGGGTCTGGGACTGTGATTACTCGACCCACCGAAAACATTTGCGGGAATAGCACGTGCCTGAAGACCCCGCAGTACTTTAAGGAAGGTCGACTAAAACCGTTCTTTGCGAACAACGTCGACATACCCTTTGCCAGGACAAGGAGGCTGAAGCCGTGCCCGCGGCAAAGTAGACACTGTGAAAGTGGTCTTCTTGAAAA
>NZ_DATGTT010000084.1:0-9860 GCF_035301675.1 Lentibacillus sp.
AGCTGGTGTTGATGTAGAAGGTGGATCGCCGGGAACTCGTGAAACGGAACTTCTTTCCCCTTTAAATAGGGTTGATAAGGCACATGGAATCTTATTGTCCGGAGGAAGTGCTTTTGGATTGGATGCTGCGTCAGGAATTATGGAGTATTTAGAAAGTCATGACGCGGGGTTTGATGTCGGCGTTACTAAAGTTCCAATCGTACCAGGGGCAATCCTATTCGATTTGGGTATAGGGGATTATAAAAAAAGACCTGATAAAAAAATGGGTCTGCAGGCTTGTGAAAATGCTGCTGGAGATGCTTGCAAAGAGGGTACTATTGGTGCAGGGACAGGAGCAACAGTTGGAAAAGTTCTGGGAATGGATCGAGCCATGAAAGGTGGTCTAGGTACATATTGTCTTCAGGTTGGAGAATTAATGGTCGGCGCTATGGTTGCTGTGAATTGTTTTGGAGATGTGGTTAACCCGGAAACAGGAGAGATTATAGCTGGGGCACTCTCTGATTCCGGCAGTTTCGTAAATACTGAAGAATTTATGATTAAACAATTTGAGAATCGAAAAAATAAAAATCAGGAAAATACCACAATCGGAGTCATTGTTTCCAATGCGAAATTAAATAAAGCGGAAGCCAATAAACTAGCTTCTATGGCCCACGATGGTTTTGCCAGAACAATGCGTCCATCACATACGATGGTGGATGGGGATACAATTTTCACACTGGCTACAGGGGAAGTTGAATCTGACCTGGATTTAGTTGGACTGTTAGCTGCAGATGTAATGGAACAAGCTGTCATACGGGCAGTGAAAATGGCAACCTCGCTACATGGTGTTACGAGTTATTCTGATTTACTCAGGAACTGATATTGCGTGTTTCTTTCAATGTAAGCCTGCGTGAACAGCCAGGCATAAAAATCATCCGTCCGATTCTAATCGTTCACCATTTCTTCGTTATTTTTAATCATGTCCTGAACGATGCTGCTCGAATTAAATTCACGTTTACCGCTAATTAAGTCCAGATAGTATTTGTGTGTTGTTAATGTACGATCAATGTTTTGAGAGTTTTTAAAGTGAATCATTTTTGGCTTGATTATTTCATAAATCGTTTTTCCAATTTCAATAACAAAAGGATTATTCGTTGCTTCCAGTACAGCGTAATGGAATTCCAGGTCAATCTCAACCAGTTCTTCAGCACTTAATTCGGGCTTCATTCTTTCTGTTTGTGAATGATAGACTTTCTCAATGGGACGGATATCTTTTTCTTTTTTGGTGATAATCATGTTCATCAGGAGTACTTCGAAGTGCTGTCTGAATTTAATCAATTCCTCCATGTCATTACTATGCATGATTAAGCTGAAGATTAAAGGGTTTAAAGTAAAATGTGATAAGTTGTTCGTTATATACATTCCTTCTCCACGTTTGATTTGTATGACCCCAATAGCTTCCAATATTTTAATTGCTTCTCTTACCGGCGTTCGGCTGACTCCTACTTGCTCCATTAATTCTTTTTCTGTAGGCAGTTTATCCCCGGGTTTTAAGTTTCCACTGATAAGGTTATCCTTAATGACTTTTACAATTTCAGACGAAATGGTTCCGCTTAAATTAATTTTTTCAATTGATAAATTCATAACGTTCATCTCCATTTCTGTTAATATAATTTTCAGTATTTTTATTTACAAAGTTCTCAGAATTTGATAGGGTATATAGTACATATTACATCATACATCATACGTATGATGTAATAGATTATAATTTTAATATACTACGAATCATAAGATTTGCAAAGTGTCTTGGCAAACGAAATTTCATTAACTCTTCAAGTCTATGTAAGCGCTGACAGAAGGATATATATTAACCGATTAATGGAGGGGAAGAGGAATGAAGGATAACCATTTTAATGATGATTGGCGGTTAAAGGTAGCAAACCGTGAAGCTGTAGTGGGCTGTGTTCTGGCCGCTATCAATATTCTATGGTGGTTCGGTTTCGCCTATGGTTTGGGTTCTAAGCCTCCTGAAGAATACACATATGTATTAGGTTTCCCGGCTTGGTTCTTCTGGAGCTGTATAGTCGGATACCTTGTTATGGTGGTTTTAGTATTCATTGTTGTTAAATTTGTTTTGAAAGAGGTCCCTTTGGACGATGAAGCCGAGGATGGAGAGGAGGAATCGGCATGAATTGGGGTGTTGTTACACCGTTATTAATATTTCTCTTAATCGTTTTTATGATAGGGATCTGGTCAAACCGTAAGATGGATTCATCAAAATCCTTCCTTGGTGACTATTTCCTGGGAAGCCGTGAGTTCGGCGGGATGGTCCTTGCTATGACGATGGTTGCTACATATGGCAGTGCATCAAGTTTCCTGGGCGGTCCTGGCGCCGCGTACTCAATTGGTTTCGGCTGGGTACTCTTGGCAATGACCCAGGTGGCAACTGGCTATTTTGTGCTGCTTGTCCTCGGCAAGAAATTTGCGATCGTTACGAGACGCTATAATGCGGTTACCCTTATTGATTTTTTGAAGGAAAGATATAAAAGTACGCCTGTCGTTTTATTGTCGGCATTAAGTATCATTATCTTTTTGTTCTCCGCAATGGCTGCACAGTGGGTTGGCGGCGCATATTTAATTCAATCGTTAACTGGCTTGTCATATACAGCAGCCTTGTTTATCTTTACGCTGTCCGTTTTAATCTATGTCATCATTGGCGGTTTCAGAGCTGTTGCGATTACCGATACAGTACAGGGAATTGTAATGTTTTTGGGAACATTCGTGCTGCTGGTCGCCGTGATTATGGCGGGTGGCGGTTTGTCCAATATCTTCTCTGAATTGGTTGCCGAAAACCCCAATTTTGTCACGCCATATGGTCAGGACGGGCAACTGTCGGCTGCTTACATTTCGTCTTACTGGATCCTTGTTGGTGTCGGCGTAGTCGCTTTGCCACAGGTTACAGTCAGGGCAATGTCATACAGAAATGCTAAATCAATGCACCGGGCCATTATGATAGGCACAGTGGTTGTTGGTTTCATTATGCTCAATATGCATTTGATCGGTGTTTTTGCCAGGCCCGTACTGCCGGGAATTGAAGTTGCAGATCAGGTGATTCCGCTGATTGCTCTGGATGTACTGCCGTCATGGCTGGCCGGGATCGTGCTGGCAGCACCATTGGCTGCCATGATGTCAACGGTTGACTCGCTACTCTTGCTTGTCAGTTCATCTGTCGTTAAAGATGTTTATATTAACTATTTTAAACCTGAAGCATCATTTAAACACGTTAAGAAGGTAAGTATGGGCGTCACAGCAGTCATTGGGATTGTTGCTTTTCTGTTATCGATCAACCCGCCTGAACTGCTCATATTCTTGAATCTATTTGCATTTGGCGGTCTGGAAGCAGCATTCATATGGCCGATTGTACTGGGGTTATACTGGAAGACTGCTAATAAATCCGGCGCCATTGCATCAATGATAACCGGGATTGTCTCTTATATTGGCATCCATTTTTACAATGAAGCATACGGAGATTTGTTTGGTGTTCACACAGTGACCGTACCTGTATTCTTGTCACTGCTGGCTTTTGTTGTATTTAGCCTTATTTTGAGAGAACCAGCATATGAATTCCCTAAATCTAAATTGAAAAATGAAGCATAAGGAGTGTCGATCATGAATTTGGCGAAAACAGACAGACTTAAACGGAATTATGAAAGGGCTGTCGCATTAACGCAGCAGCTGGTACAAATACCGAGTGTCTATCGTCCGGAAGATCCGGAGGGCAACGAGGAGAAAGTTGCCAATTTTACAGCCAATTATTTACGTGAACTGGGTATTGACGTATATGTTGAAGAGGTTGAACCCGGCAGACCGAATGTTATCGGTGTGATTGATTCCGGGAAACCGGGTAAAACACTGATCTTCGAAGGTCATACGGATGTTGTGACAGAAGGTGATCGGGGAAGCTGGAAATACGATCCGTTTGGAGCAGAGATAGTCGATGGGCGGATGTATGGAAGAGGAACAAATGATACGAAAGGCAATTTAGCATGTATGATTACAGCTGCTCATTCAATTCTGGAAGATAAAGAGGCATTTACCGGTAAAATTATCCTGTGCATTCCGGTTGATGAAGAAAGAATGATGATTGGCATCAAGCATTTCATTGAGCAAGGCTGGGCGGATGATGTTGACGGTGCAATCATTTGTGAACCGGAAGAAAACCAGATTTGTGTCGCACAGCGCGGAGCACTGAGAATTCGAATTACTGTTAACGGCAAGATGGCTCATGGCGCCATCTCCTGGAGCGGTATCAATCCGAATTGGCGACTGGCTAAAATAATCACTGCGCTGGAAGCACTGGAGAAAGAAGAACAGGAGACTCACGGCGAGCACCCTTATTTAAAATGGCCAAGCATTACGCCAACGATTGTTAAAGCACCGGTAACAGGGGATGCGCAGATAAATGTCATTCCGGAAAAAGCGATGACAACATTGGACATTAGAACCATCCCTTCTCAGAATCATGGTGTTCTCATCGAAAAAATTAAAAGCATTTTCAAGGACTTGAAAGAAGAAGATGAAGATTTCGATGTACAGTATGAGATCATTGAAAACCGTCCTGCCACAGAAACAGACCAGGGTGAGCCAGTTGTGGGAGCTGTCCATGAGGCTGTGAAGAAAACGTTAAATAAAGAACCGGAATATAACGGGGTCCCGGGCGCGACAGACGGCACCTTTCTCCATATTCATGGCGTGCCTATTGTCACAATCGGAGCCGGCGACAGAGAAGTACCACATCATATAAATGAATACGTTGATATCAAGGAGCTAGGTGAGACGACTGAAATTTACCGTCAAGCCGCTTTAAATTTTTTAAATGAGGAAGGTAACAGCAATGGCCGGTAATATTGCAATAGTCCCCGGGGATGGGATCGGAAAAGAAGTGATGAAACAAGCTGTAAAGGTGTTGGAAACGCTGGAAACCGATTATGCGCTGGACGTGGATTATGATGTATTTGACTGGAGCAGTGATTATTATGTGCAGCACGGTCGCATGCTGCCAGAGGATGGCCTTGAAACATTGAAAAACTACGATGCTATCTTATTCGGTGCAATCGGCGATAATCGGGTCCCGGATGATGTCACGGTATGGGAACTGATCATGCCCATTCGCAAAACTTTTGAGCAGTATGTCAACTTCCGTCCTGTTAAGCAATTACAAGGAATCAACAGTCCGCTGGATCATTCGCAAAACAAGAAGATTGATTTTGTCATTTTGCGTGAGAATTCAGAAGGCGAATATTCTGATTCAGGTGGTTTGATGTTTCAGGGTCAGGAAAAAGAAATGGCAATTCAAAATTCAATCTTCACCAAGCAAGGAATAAAAAATATTGCTGAGTTTGCTTTTGATTATGCCCGTAAACATCATTACAGCAAAGTCACCAGTGCAACAAAATCCAACGCAATCACCCATACGATGAAATTTTGGGATAAGGAAGTCGGGAAAATAGCTGAATCTCATAGTGATATAGAATACGAAAAAGTTTACGTTGATGCGTTAGCGGCAAAATTTGTGCAGCAGCCGGAGGAATTCCAAGTGGTATTGGCTTCAAACTTGTTCGGGGATATTTTGTCGGACCTGGGATCCGCTGTGGCGGGCGGGCTCGGTATCTCACCTTCAGCAAATATTAATCCAAGCGGTGAGTTCCCATCCATGTTCGAACCGGTGCATGGATCAGCGCCCGACATATCCGGCAAGGGGTTAGCCAATCCAATTGCTCAAATATGGTCACTTGCACTACTGCTTGAACATATTGGAAGGAAAGATTTACACGATCACATTTTAAGGGCGATTGAACAACTATTATCCGACAAATCCAAAGTGACGAAGGATATTGGCGGATCAGCCAGTACCGATGAAGCTGGGGATGCGTTAGTTAAAATTTTGCGTGAGAACAAGGTGGGTATAACATGACTTTTAAAGATAAAACCATTGTCGTTGCCGGAGCTGGCGGCGGAATGGGGAAAGCAGTTGTTGAAACACTCCTCAAAGAAAATGCGAATGTCGTCGGCTGTGACTTGAATATCGCGTCACTTGAGGAACTCAAAGGCGTTAACCGATTCCTTGGGATCGAAGGGAATCTGCTTGATGAAGAAAAAGTGAAAACTGTTTTCAGTAAAGGAAAAGAAACGTTTGGCAAAATTGACGGGCTTGTTAATGCAGCCGGCATCGCCCAAAATTCGACTCCGATTGAGCAAGTGGATTTGAAAGAATGGTATAAAATCATCGATATTAATTTAACGATGACATTTTTAACCTGCCGGGAAGCTGCCGGCTATATGAAGGAACAAGGAGGCGGGGCGATTGTCAATATCGGTTCGGTTTCAGTGACCAGACCAAGACCCGGCCTGCAGTCCTATGTTGCTTCAAAAGGTGCGGTTGAATCGTTTACGAAAGCATTAGCAATAGAACTGGCGGACAACAGGGTTAACGTGAATCTTCTGCACCCCGGCCCGAGTGATACGAACATGCTTGGCCAATTTGCCCAGAAGGGTGCTGACATTGAAAAAATGAAAGAGACGGTATTCAAGGACAGCGTGCCGATGGGAAGACTTCTGGAGCCTCAGGATATCGCAAATTCGGTTAAATTTTTATTATCTGATGAGGCCAGCATGGTAACCGGAAGTGTATTTCACGTTGATGGCGGCAGAAACATTTAATAACGGTGATGCTTGAGGAGGTGGTTTGATGGAATCATTAAAAATGTATGTTAACGGCAAATGGGAGGACAGCAGCGACAAAGAGATTATAAACGTCAATAACCCGTCCACGGGGGAAGTCATGACGACGATCCCACGGGGGAAAAGCGATGATGTTGATAAAGCGATAAGAACTGCCAAAAACTCATTTGTCAGTGAAGAGTGGCGTCGCGTCAAACCGTTTGAGCGAGGGAGAATCCTGTACGAGGTAGCGGCGCAGCTTAAAGAAAATCGGGATGAGCTGGCAAGGCTGGAAACAATGGATGTCGGCAAACCCTTGACGCAGGGCTATGCTGATATCGATGCTGCCATAAGATATTTTGAATTTTATGGGGGCGCAGCGGATAAAGTGATGGGAGACACGATCCCGATTGAAGACGGTCTCATTGATTATGTAATCCGTGAACCAATCGGTGTAACGGCCCATATCGTTCCGTGGAATTATCCAATTCAAATATTATCACGGAGTGTGGCTGCAGCGATTGCCATGGGGAATACAGTCGTCGTTAAAAGTGCAGAGGATACACCATTGACAGCATCAAAAATCGCTGAGTACTTTGATCAGACAAGTTTGCCAAAAGGTGTGTTTAATCATGTGACAGGTTATGGATATGAAGCAGGCGCTGCTTTATCATCTCATGAGCTAATCAATCATTTAACTTTTACCGGCTCAGTAGGAACAGGGACGGCTGTTGCGAATGCAGCCACGTCGAATGTGGTTCCTGTTACACTTGAGCTTGGGGGCAAATCGCCTAACATTGTTTTTTCGGATTGTGATGTCGATAAAGCGGTCGATGGTGTCGTAAAAGCCATTATCCAGAATGCCGGGCAGACTTGTTCTGCCGGTTCAAGATTATTGATTGAAGAATCGTTTAAGGAAACTTTTTTGGATAAATTAATTGATCGCTTTAAAACACTATCGGTCGGACCTGCGTTGGATGATCATGACCTTGGCCCGATCATAAATCAGAAGCAATTTGATCGGATTATGGAATTTATATCGTTGGTTGAGCAGGAGGGTAAAGTACTGACTGGCGGCAAACGCGTGAAGTATGACCAGTACGAGAATGCGTATTATCTGGAGCCAACTATTATCGATAACCTCTCACTTGACAGCAAGGCTGCACAAGAGGAAATTTTTGGTCCGGTCCTGTCTGTGTTTACTTTCAAAGATGAAGAAGAAGCGATTGACATTGCCAACAGCACTGACTACGGTCTTGTGACAGGCATTTGGACAAGGGACATTAATAAAGCGCATTTATTAATGAGCCGAATCGATTCAGGCCAGGTTTTCATTAATAATTACGGTGCCGGTGGCGGAATACAAATGCCATTCGGCGGCTACAAGAAAAGTGGTTTTGGACGGGAAAAAGGCTGGATAGCCTTATACAATTATACGCAAGTGAAGAATGTGGCGATTAAGTTTGATTAGCTATATGTGAATGGCTGCTGTTATATTCGATGGGTTGTTTAAAAGATTATTTCAACCAATTCGGGTTTTTCTCTTGCATCTGATTTCGACAAAAAGACTCAAAATTCCTGTCAAAACAAGCATTTTTGTTTATTCAGCAGCCCCTAATTCAAGGTGAGTTTGCTATAGAAAAAATTAGAGGGTTGAGGGTGCGCATCTATAAATATAGATCTGAAAAAATTATGGAGGTTTCAAAAATGACACAACCACAAACAAAATCAGAGCAATTAAAAAACTATATAGGCGGCAAATGGATTGAAGCAAAAAGCGATAAGACGGAAAAGGTCATTAATCCGGCGACAGGTGAGGTTATTGCTGAAGTTCCGATTTCATCGAATGAAGATGTGGACCATGCTGTAAAGGTGGCAAATGAGGCGTTTCAGGAGTGGAAAGAGTTAGCAGTTCCGAAACGTGCGCGTATCCTATTCAAATATCAGCAACTGCTGGTTGAGCATTGGGATGAACTGGCTGAGCTGATTACAATTGAAAATGGTAAAAATCTTCAGGAAGCTAAAGGAGAAGTTCAGCGCGGTATTGAAAATGTAGAATTCGCTACCGGTGCACCTAATTTAATGATGGGAGACCAACTGTCTTCGATTGCATCAGGGCTTGAGTCTGGTGTTTATCGTTATCCAATTGGGGTGGTTGGTGGTATTACACCATTTAATTTTCCGATGATGGTACCTTGCTGGATGTTTCCAATGGCGATTGCAACGGGCAATACATTTGTCATGAAACCATCTGAGCGTACACCGCTGTTGGCAAATCGTTTGGCAGAACTTTTGGAAGAAGCGGGTCTTCCTGAAGGTGTCTTCAATATTGTTCACGGTGCACATGATGTTGTGAATGGTTTGCTGGACCATAAAAAGGTTGCGGCGATTTCATTTGTTGGATCGCAGCCTGTAGCTGAGCATGTCTATAAACGAGGGACAGACAATCTGAAACGCGTTCAGGCATTATCTGGTGCCAAGAACCACTCTATTGTGCTGGATGATGCCAATCTGGATAATGCCTCAACCCAAATTCTGAATGCAGCATTTGGCTCTGCCGGTGAGCGCTGTATGGCTGCGTCGGTTGTGGCAGTGGAAGAATCGGTGGCTGATGAATTTATCGATCAGCTTGTGAAAAAAGTGAACGATATTAAAATTGGAAACGGCTTAGATGATGGTGTGTTCTTAGGACCTGTTATCCGTGAGCAGCATAAAGAGCGGACCCTGGGCTATATTGAAAAAGGTGAGAATGAGGGTGCTACTCTAATCTATGATGGCCGCGAAGACGGAAGAGCACAGGAAAAAGGTTATTTTATAGGCCCAACCATTTTTGATCATGTGACAACCGACATGACAATCTGGCAGGATGAGATTTTCGCACCAGTCTTATCGATTGTGCGTGTTAAGGACCTGGATGAAGCAATTGATGTGACGAATCAATCACCGTTTGCCAATGGATCTTGCTTATTCACACGCGATGGAGGAAGTGTGCGTCAATTCCGGGAAACCATCGATGCGGGAATGCTTGGAGTCAACATTGGCGTACCGGCACCAATGGCTTTCTTTCCGTTTTCAGGGTGGAAAGATTCCTTCTATGGTGATTTACATGCTAACGGAAAAGATGGTGTTGAATTCTATACGCGTAAGAAAGTTATTACAAC
>NZ_DATGTT010000085.1:0-6191 GCF_035301675.1 Lentibacillus sp.
TCCGGCCCCCTATGTCCGATCATTGGTTGACTCATTGCCCGCTCGACACTTGGTGGAATTGGTGAAGGTCCCGGTATTCGCAGTAAATTTGTATCTTGCAACATAAAACAAGCTCCTCTCATTTTCAGAAAATATTTTAAAATTAAAAAAACCCTTCCATCCCTTAATAACTAGGCTTAAGGGGCGAAAAGGTTTAAGCTTACGCGGTGCCACCCTTTTTTTACTATCATATATCAATGATAGTCTTCATTGGTTTTATGGATAACGGCGTTTGATTGCCGAACAGGCCTACTAAAAATTTCAACCTGTCAATTCCGAAGTGCTGTTCATTAAAGGAAACGCTGATTTTCACCATCCATCAGCTCTCTAAAGAATCTCATGTTAATGAAATTGTCTTCATCTATATATTTATATATATCATTAAAATTAAGTGATTTTTTATAATCATAGCAAATTATCGTTTATTGTCAATACACTTTTGCCTTGTTCTTGTCGAAAGAAACTATTGTAAGCACTTACATTTCAGTTTGATTCACAAGCATTCTGTAGATTCTGCCAGTATACATATTAAAAACCTGAATTAGTTTCAACAGGTTGCAAAATTAAATAAAACTATCCATTCATTTTTTCTAAAATTTCATCATACATAGCATCAATTCCTATACCTGTTAATAATGGGACTCCATCTATCACATTTTCCTTCATACTTTTCGGAACCATCGTGGTGGAAACAATAATATCATATTCATTAAGTCTTCCTAATTCATCACTGATCTTTGATTGGTATAAGATCACATTATGATTCAGATTCATATCCTTCAGCCATGCTTTAACCTTCTCAGTCACAATTGTTGACGTTGCAATTCCCGTTCCACACATAATTAGTAATTTTTTCATTTCATTCACGCTCCGGTATTTGATTTTATGTACGGCTTCTCCACATAAAGTCAATTATCTATTCCGCTAATCTTTTCCAACGGTTTCTCAATTTCTTCGGTTTGATTGTTACTGTCTATTTTTCGCCGGGACACTAAAAGTAATAATACAACAAGACCAATAAATCCAATTCCATACCAGCTGATCAGCTTTGCTAAACCGACAAAGATAAAGGTTGTCCAGACAGCACCATCTACTAATGAAGAAATACTCGTATTTGTCCCCATATCAAAACTGGCTGCCTTAGCTGCATCCGTAAATAGCGGTGTAACCCATGTTGCAATGTATAACCCAACACCTATATATAAGGAACCAGCAATTACAGTCCGAATAATATTTCCGTTAAACACGGGAACCATCAAACAGATTAGAAATGGAATCGTTGCTAAATCACCAAAAGGGAGTACGGTATTTCCCGGTAAAATTACCGCTAAAAATAGGGTGATTGGAACAATCAGTAATGATGCCGATAAGACGGTTGGATGACCAACGGACAACGCACTATCCATACCAATGTATAAGTCTCTTCCAGGAAATCTTTTCTTCACAACATTTCCGGCAGCCTCTGAAACAGGTGCCAATCCTTCCATTAAAAGAGATACCATCCGTGGCATCAGCAGCATAACAGCACCTGTTTGCACAGACAGTTGCAATGTTTCTGTTACATTATATCCCGCTAAAAGTCCAATGACTATTCCAATGATAACCCCCATCACAGTTGTGTCACCAAAAATACCCAAACGCTTTTGAATAGCTTCCGGATTTGCTGCCAATTTATTAAAACCGGGGATGCGATCAAACATCCAGTTGAATGGCTTGGCTACTAAATAAGACGGAGCTGAGCCGGCGTGAGGAAACGTAATATTTCTATATCCGTAAAATTTTTCAATATCCTTGGCAATTAAATCTCCCAGCAGAAAAATAAGTAACAGATGAACAACGATAGTAAATAATCCCAAAGCAAAATCACTTGTTAAAGCGTAAACAAGTGAACCTGTAAAAGCGCAGTGCCAGTAATTCCAAACATCAATATTCATTGTTTTCGTCAATCCGGTCATTAACAATATCACATTCACTGCCAGCCCGAGTGGGATTGCCAAACTTCCCAAAGCAGTCCCATAAGAAATAGCCGCTGAAGCAGGCCAACCAATATCTATCGTATGTAATTGGAATCCGAAATTATCCACCATTGCTTGTGCAGCAGGTCCAAGACTATCGGTTAAGAGCCCAATAACTAAATTTAACCCGATAAATCCAATCCCGACCGTTAAACCTGACCGGAATGCTTTGCCAGGCTTCGTCCCGAGTACTAAAGCAAAGAGGAAAATAATGATCGGCAGCATGACACTCGCACCTAGGTCTACAAACCACTGTAAAATACTCATCTTTCCCCAGCCTCCCATTTACTTAGGATAGATCTAATATCTTCCTAATCTGATCAATCTTTTTCGTTTGTTTTAATTGATGAACGAAGGCTTCGTTTTGAAAAACACCCATTATTTTTTGCAACATTTGAATCTGACCATGACCCGTCTCTAGTGCCATCATCATAACTAATGAGACCTGTATCGCCTGTTCGGAATCTCCCATCAGCATAAATTGGACAGGGTGTTTCAATGAAGCAAATACTAGTTTCGATTGGATCACTTCATCACCATCAGTATGTGGGATCGCAATACCATAAGGGGCTGCCGGCAATCCTGTCGGAAAATGCTTCTCTCTTTCTATAACACTTTCAGTAAAGCCTTTTTTAACATAACCGAGTTTATATAGTCGATCTCCTAATAGAGTTAACACTTCTTCCCTTGAATTTACTTCAAGGTCAACAAATATAAATTGCTTATCCATGTACATCGTATAGCCCCTTTTTCAACGGCGGTGTTATCACGACGAAAAAGTTAGTTTTAGCCAAAATATCGATGATAAAGCGTTTTTGCTTCTGCAATATCCTTTGTCCCGTGAACGAGCGTGCGCCCATCCTGAAACATGACAAGCCGTTGTTTTCCAACTGTAAAAGATAAAAGAAAGGCATTTTGCTCTACGTAGCCCCCCTTCATGGAAAGGGTTTTAGCGATTGATGGCAAATCACGCGCCTCCGTTTTTGCAGGACGAATCTGTACAGAATCCCTTCCGCATAACACAGCTGTTTTTGTCTGATTTTCAAATGAAAGAAAGGGATAGGTTGCATGCACACCACAAGAAGAACAATTTTCTTTTTTTATTTTGGAAACATTAATCATGGATTGCTGATTTGTCCAAAGATCAAAGGAAACCAGTTTCTTCCTGAGCGCCCCCCAATTCTCAGTAAGTATTTTTAAAGCCTCTGCGGATTGATAGACAACGACCATACCGACTGCAGGGCTTATAATCCCGGCTGTATCACAAGTTAAGCCACCAATAGGAACAGTTTCCATCAAACAATGTAGACAGGAGGTTTCATCCGGAATAATCGTAAAACTAATGCCATAACTGCCGACACAGGATCCATAAATCCAAGGCGTAGCATATTTTTGTGAGATATCGTTTATCAACATACGGATATCGAAATTATCAGTTGCATCAAGTATCAAATCTACATCTTTCACCAGTCTTTCCATTTCCTGAGGCGTCACGTCCATGATGTGCGCACTGATATCTATTTCTGAATTAATTTGTTGCAACCGTTTTTGTGCGGCAATTGCTTTCGGGATACGTTTTTCTGCATCCGCCTCAACGTAAAGCTGTTGCCGCTGCAAATTGCTCCATTCTACATAATCTCTATCCACGATAGTTATTTTCCCGACACCGGCGCGAACGAGTGACTCAGCATTACCCGTTCCAAGGGCCCCTGCCCCAATGATTAATACATGTTTTTCTGCTAATCTCTGTTGACCCTGTTCACCAATTGGGGTGAACAGGGTCTGTCTTGAATAACGATCATTCATCCGACACTCAATCCTTCCATGGGACTGCTTGAGGTTGCTGTTCGCTTCTTCGGGATTCTCCCGGCTTCATAACCTAAGCGCCCAGCTTCAATAGCGAGTTTCATTGCCTTTGCCATTTTAACAGGTTTATCCGCAGCTGACACAGCAGTATTTAAAAGAACCGCGTCAGCTCCCAATTCCATTGCCAATGCAGCGTCAGCAGGGGAGCCGATTCCTGCGTCAACAATGACCGGAACTTTCGTTTGTTCGATAATAAAACTTAAGTTGAGCGAATTAATAATTCCCTGCCCAGATCCAATCGGAGAAGCACCCGGCATGATTGCATGTGCACCAAGTTCTTCTAATTTTCTTGCAAGTACAACATCATCAGATGTGTACGGAAGCACTGTGAATCCTTCTTTTAGCAGTTCTTCAGTTGCTTTCAACGTTTCAACCGGATCTGGAAGAAGTGTCTTATCACAGCCGATAACTTCAACCTTGATCATGTCGCAAAGACCCGAGGCTTGCGCGAGCTTCGCGTGGCGAACTGCTTCATCCGCTGTTTTGGCACCGGCTGTATTTGGTAACAGGCTAACCTTTTCCAATTCAATCTTTTCCAAAAAGTTCGGCTGACTCGGTTCATAAATATTCATACGACGAACTGTAAACGTTAGAATTTCCGATTCTGAAACCTCAACTGCCTGTTTTTGAACGTCGAAATTCGGATATTTACCTGTACCTAATAATAATCTGGAGTTAAATTGTTTTCCGTTGATTGTTAACATTTCAACCACCTCCTACAAATTGAACTAATTCTATTTTGTCTCCATCTGCTACCTTCGTTACTGCATGTGCATCCTTTTCCAAAATCGTATCATTATGTTCAACAATGACTATTGGGTTGCTTATCTTAAAGTGCTCGATTATTTCCATAATTGTATTAATCGTAGTTGGTACTGTTATAAGCTCCCCGTTTATTTTTAGTTTCACAAATTCACCCCCTTTCAATGATGTCGTCTTCCTCAGCTTTATCCAATGCATTTCTATATTCTTTCGCAGCTTGCAATGGATCATTTGCAAGTAATATTCCCGACAAAACAGCAACCCCTCCAGATCCAGCTGCTAATATTCCCTTCGTATTTTCAGGAGTAATCCCACCAATGGCGATAACAGGTATCACTACCTTTCCGATTACTTTCTTCAAATTATCAAGTCCCCTTGGCATAACGCCGGGTTTTGATGCCGTTGGAAAAATATGTCCAAAAAAAAGATGGCTCGCGCCCTTTTCTTCAGCAATTATTGCCTCTTCAGAGGAATGGACAGAACTACCAATTCGCAAAGACGGGAACATTTCTCTTACCAGTGCAATATCTACACTATGATGAGTAAGCTGAACGCCTTTTATTTTCATGATGTATGCGACATCAATCCGATCGTTTACTATTATTTTTTCAGGCGGGACTTCCTTTTCAATTAAAGCATGAATGGCATCTATCAATTCTTTTGCTGGCCATGTTTTTTCCCGAATGTGAATAGCATCGACATATTTATGAATCCGCTGCACAACTTTTACAAACATTTCCCTTGATTGTTGTCCTGTTGAGACTACATGTAATTGTTTAGTCATCATTAACACCTACCCGAGATCAGAATATTCCGTCAAAATTAATCATGTCCCTCCTATTTCCAGTCGCATTTGTGACAAAATAAAAAACCACTTTCTTCATGCCGGAGCATTGAGAAAGTGGCTTGTGTTTTGTACATACATAGTTATATGTAACCAAATAATCATCAGCACATTACTTCCCTACGCTGGCACCAACCAGATCAGGTTCAAAGGGTCCCGAAGTTAAACTTCAATCTCAGCCTTTTAAAAAGGCACCCCTAGCGGATCGCTTTTATTTTTTATTTATTAAAACCATTGTAACATGAATGTTTCGTCTGTCAATGAATTTTGAATCTTAGTATTTAATTAAATTATCATGTTGCCGCATTATATTACTGTATAGCAGATTTTTCCTGTTTCACTTTTACAATCCAACCAAATGGATCTTCTTCTGTTCCTAATTGAATTCCTGTCAATGTGTCATATAACTGCTTAGATATTTTACCTGTTTTTCCTTCATTAACAATCATCTTCTTACCTTCCCAGTTAAACTCGCCGATCGGAGAGATCACAGCTGCTGTACCTGTACCAAAAGCTTCCTCCAAATGTCCGTTTTTATACGCTTCTTCAACTTCTTTCATCGAAATTTTGCGCTCTGTGACCGGTATATTCCAATGTTTCAGAAGCTCGATAATGGAGTTTCTAGTTACTCCTTCTAAAATACTTCCGTTTAATGCTGGCGTAAT
>NZ_DATGTT010000086.1:0-4043 GCF_035301675.1 Lentibacillus sp.
TTCAAATCTTTTCCCAGACGATTGCTTACATACCCGATGATCTCCTTCGCCTGATAAGCCACATCAAGACTCGAATCCTCGATGACATAATGCTGATTGACTCTTAGCTTGGCGCCCATTAAGTGCATGGTGATATAGCCAATTTCATCATTTGGAATCGTCATATCAAGATCAGCTTCTAAATCATGAATCAGTTTTTTCGCGATAGCAAACTCGCTCGTCCGACTCATATCGCGCGAATAATCTTGATCAAATTCGATTGTATCGCCTTTCTGCAATCGTTCAATTGCTAACGCGAGTTGAACGACCAGCCCGATATTGGCACTGTCTGCCAAGTCATAGCGGAGCTCATCCCTGGCCTGTGCCACCCGTTGTTCAATGATGCTTAATTTTTCGGGGTTAACCAGCCCAAGCAGCCGGTCGGATATAGCATTGGTCTTAAGCGATTGTGTTCGCTGCTTTAAAAATGACACCATTTCGGAAGTATTCACGTGTTCCGAAATCAGACTGCTGATCGCTGCTCGCTTATCCGCTTCCCTGCCTTCAATCCTGACACCGTAGCCCCTTCTTCTAATCAGCTGGAGCTTATAATGTGCAAGTTCTTTTTCTAATTGATCCAAATCATGACTGACCGTTGCGGTTGTCACGTTCAAATTTGCTGCAAGGGCGAACAGTTTAACCGGTTCATCCGCTTCCAGAAGCGTTGATAAAATAATCGTCTGCCGCTCTTCAGGGGTGAACTCAGACCACGGTGTTCCCGCGATTTCTGCGAGTAGGTGTTTTTTGTCAGTCTGTGCCCCGGAAATTTGCAGGCCGACACCTGATTGTTTGTTGATCCCCAGGTTGTAATCAAACAAAATACGCTCAATATTGGCTAAATCCCTATGGACAGTACGCTCACTGACATCAAGCGTAGCAGCGATTGTTTTAATTGTGACAGCTTCCTGTGCTTCCAATAAATATTCAAGCATTTTACGCTCACGGCCTGACAGGTACAAACGGTTCACCTCCCTTGCAAAGGTAGAATCAAACCTAGATTTAGCATACCGCGCACTGACCGCCTCGCACAAGTTCGCGGGGCTCTCGCACGAGTTTAAGACGTTCTCGCTCAAGTTCGAAGTCCTCCCGCACAAGTTGAGGCTGCTCTCGCTCAAATTCAAGCCACCGCCGCACACATTCGAGCGACTACTGCACAAATCAAGGCCGCTCTCGCACGAGTCCCATATGAAGCGCTCGCCGGATTCAAACCATTTTATTGAAGATTTTTGGCAAAAGCCAAAAATCCCCTATAACAAAGAACAATGTCGTGTATTGATATTATTGTTTCAGACGCTCAGTCAGCTCATCATATTTCGGGCTGTTCAAGAAATTTTCCACCGAAATATGTTCGGCACTCGGTAATTTTTCCTTTGCCTGATCGGTTAAGTCTTTATGCGTAATGACGATATCCGCATCATCCGGGATCGCCTTGATTGCTGTGTTGCTTACATCGATATTTTCAACTTCCGCTTTCTTGAATTTGTTCTTCAACAACGATGCACCCATCGCACTCGAGCCCATGCCGGCATCACAAGCGAAAATGATTTTGTCGACATCGCCTGCAGATTTTACATCAGACGCTTCAGCCGTTTGATCGCTTTCGACTGGCGCTTTTTCTTCATCCTGTTTAAGGGTGCCGGCCACCGAACTCTCCTTACCTTTCATTTCTTCCATTTTACCAGTTGCCCCGGTCAGGTCCTCATCATCTGATTTGCTTGTCTTTAATATGAACGCCGCAATCAAGAAAGATACAACTGCTGCTATAATCACACCTGCCAATACGCCAAGGTAGTTGCCCTGAGGTGTCATAGCTAATACTGCGAAGATACTTCCCGGTGATACCGTTGCAACAACGCCAGCATTAAAGATCGAGAACGTGAACACACCACTTATGCCACCGCCGATGACTGCCAGCAATAGAGCGGGCTTCATCAGCACATACGGGAAGTAAATTTCATGAATTCCGCCCAAGAACTGAATGATTGCCGCACCAGGCGCAGAACTTTTGGATGTACCTTTACCGAAAATAGAAAATGCGAGCAGAAGGCCAAGGCCCGGTCCAGGATTCGTCTCCAACAGCAGCAAAATGGATTTGCCCGTTTCAGTGACCTGATCGAGGCCAATCGGACTTAAAATACCATGATTAATCGCATTGTTCAGAAATAATACTTTTGCCGGTTCAATAATAATGCTGGCAAGCGGCAGCAACCCGGCATTAACAATGACTTCAACTCCAGCTGCCAATGCATTATTAAGTCCTTCAACCAGTGGGCCAATCAGCCTGACCGCAATGCCTGCAATGATTGCACCCAGGATGCCAGCTGAGAAGTTGTTATAAAGCATTTCAAATCCGGAACGAATCTTATCCTGGAACAAGTCGTCCACTTTTTTCATCAGATAGCCGCCTAATGGTCCCATGACCATGGCACCTAAGAACATCGGTATATCAGCACCGACGATCACACCCATCGTGGCAATTGCACCAACGACACCTCCACGCTTATCAAATACCAGCTGACCGCCAGTATAACCAATCAAAAGCGGCAGAAGGTAATTAATCATCGGATCGACTAATGTCGCCAGCTGTTCATTTGGTATCCAGCCATCCGGGATAAACAGCGCGGTAATGATACCCCAC
Source organism: Lentibacillus sp. (assembly GCF_035301675.1). Taxonomy (NCBI): domain Bacteria; kingdom Bacillati; phylum Bacillota; class Bacilli; order Caryophanales; family Bacillaceae; genus Lentibacillus; species Lentibacillus sp. Next base: position 2,678 of record NZ_DATGTT010000086.1, read on the forward strand.
GCAATAAATGCGCCTATATTCGGCATAATCATACCGCTCAAAAAACCGCCAAAGCGCTGTACTTTTGTACGGAGACCTTTTTCCGCCATCGTTATATACTCCTTTCAGGTTGTAGTTTTATCATGTAAAAGTTCTATCTTTAGCGTACAGCGCGCTGGCAGCGTATTCAATCTAATCTTAATGGTGTTTTGTCATGGGAGATGGTGACATGATTTAATAGTGGAGAATTTCGGCAGGTGCCGAAATTGAGCATTTTGATGGTGAGTTCGATTGATTTGGGCGAGGTGTCGATCGTTTTGATTCTGTTCTCGCACGATTTGGGTGGAGTGTCGCATGGTTTGTGCCACGCGCCGCACGGTTTGAAATTGATCTCGCATGATTTGACCGGTGCGTCGCACGTTCTGATGCCGTTCTCGCACGATTTGAGTATCCTGCAAAAGTACATAAAACGCTCGCCCAGATCCAAACCATTTTAAGGAAGGTTTTCGGCTGCTGCCGAAAACCAACATTCTTCAATACGCTATCTATAGCGTTAGCAATCACGATATTGTGAACATATAAATATCATTTTCCGTTAAGATGGATGCCGTCTACAGCATAACCACTTTGTTTAATCAAACGTTTGTTTAATAATTTAAAAGCACCGATTGAAGAACAATTAACGACATTCGTAGTCTTTGTTGAGAGGTGTATCCCCGCCGGCCTTTTATGAAAAGCACTGCTTGCCAAAGGCTAATCACCTTAACACTGAGGAGGTTGTCTATTGACACGTCAGCTTATTTTAGCGTCATCGTCACCAAGAAGAAAAGAGCTGCTGCAGCAGGTAAATATACCATTTACCATTCGAAAACAGGATGCCGATGAATCCCGCATAACGGAAATAGATCCAACGAAAAAAGTAACAGCACTGGCTAAGCTGAAAGGAAGAAATGTGGATATCCAGCATGAGAATGAACTTATTTTAGCCGCTGATACCGTCGTTTCCTATCAGAATCAAATATTCGGCAAGCCCGAAACAGAATCGGAAGCCTTGCAAATGTTATCCGCTTTAAGCGGACAAGTTCACGAGGTACATACCGGGGTTATGCTGCGGACAGACCAGGAGGAACGTGTATTCACAGAAAAAACAGCCGTCGAGTTTTGGCCGTTGACCGATAGGGAGATTGAACGCTACATCGCCACGCGGGATCCATTTGATAAAGCGGGTGCCTATGGAATACAAGGTCCAGGCGCCGTGTTGGTCAAACTGATCAGAGGTGATTATTATAATGTCGTCGGCCTGCCGATATCAAGGGTCGTGCGGGAACTCAAACCGTTCATGGAAGACTAGGGATGGGAGCGATTCTCCAGACATTCCGGTTATAAC
>NZ_DATGTT010000087.1:0-7274 GCF_035301675.1 Lentibacillus sp.
CATGCGAAGCCAGTCTATTGTATTTTATTATAACATATTGCTATCATTTATACTTTAATTACCCAGGTTATTTTTATTCAAATTAATAAAAAGTTTAACAACAAATAGCATCACTCATTGTTCCGTAATAGGACGCGATTGTGGAAAAGAAAAATAAAACAACGCTTTAAAAACGCTAAGATATATCTGAGCGTTTTTGTTTGTTATTTGTATTGTTAATTTACAGGTGAAAATGATACTAATTAGTGTGTTTTTTTCCCTGATAATAGCATTTTTCTCTCCTGGAACTGAACCCCTTACCCTAAATGGCAGATCTTTTCATCTAAAAGTTAACTGTCAACGCAGTGGCGCTTTCTCCACCATACGCCCTTTCCGTCCTTCAGTCGTTTCGGCTTCCCGGAGTGAGTTGATGACGGCTTCTTCAGTGGTCTCGACAACAGCCTGAAAAAGCCCGTTCATGACGGGATGGTCATCACGGAGAAATGTTACATTTTCCATGGCAGTACCACTCTCATAAGAATACAAATTGGCTGTTGAAAAGGCAATGGCGATATCGCCGCTCCCATGTCCCATATAGCTGCCGGTTCGTCCCAATCCGGCTGCAGTACGATTGGCAAGACGCTTTAACTGTCGGTCGTAAAGCGGTGCATCGGTTGCAATCACCATCATAATTGATCCGTCAGGTGTGTTCATATGTGTTTTGTTGAAATCAGCGAACAGCGCATCTTCCCGTTTGCCGAAATTGCTAAGCACAAGACACCCGACTGTATAGCCTTTTACCATACGTGATGCTGTCCCGATTCCTCCTTTATAACCGTAACAGACCATCCCTTTGCCTGCCCCGATGGCACCTTCTTCAACCGGTTCTTCGGAGGCACATTCAATTGCCTGTATCGCATGCTCCGGTTTAACTGCCTGCAGCCGCATTGAATTCAGATAGCTGTCATTGCACTCGCCGACGACGATATTGAGCGAGCTTGCTGTATCACCGATTTCCGGATTTTTATCCAGCATATATTGAAGCGTTCCCTGCATGACGGAGCCAACACTGAACGTATTTGTCAGCATAATGGGAGATTCCAGCAGGCCGAGCTCGTCAATCTGAACAAGTCCGGCTGTTTTGCCGTAGCCATTAATAACTGAACTCGCGGCCCGGAGTTTTTTCCGGAAAAGGCTCTTATTATGTGGGAGTATGGCGGTAACCCCGGTACAAATGGTATCCTGTTCATCAATCTCTTCATATAGTGTGACATGTCCGACTTTCACCTCCGCCACATCAGTAATGCAATTATTCATTCCTTTTCGTAATTTCATAGATGCACCTCTTTATGTAATAGATTTTAGTAGCATTATAGCAGACTGTTTTCTTTCTGCATTAAAAGTCCTTAGAAAATCGAGTTTTTTTCATCAAACTTTCACATAACTGTTTTATAATGAATCTGACAGGAACGGAGGACATACTATGATATCAGCTTGGGTATTTGAAAAGGTTGCTATTGTTGTTTTAAGTATTATAGCGGGCATCGCTTTTTTTTACATAAGCAGTCCAGCGGCAAAGGATGAAAAAAAGCGTCAATTGGAAGAAAGCACTTCGCTTATTATCAATTTTGTCCTGTTCGTGTGGGCGGGAAAAATTGTGCTGAATATCGGTATTTTTGTGACGGATCCGCTGGCAGTGCTGGCTTATCCCAGTGATTCGAATGCTTTTTACACTGCAGTGCTGCTATTGCTGGTAAACATTGTTTACAAAACCATACGGAAACATATGAATGTCGCGGTGGTACTGTCGGGGATTGTTCCGATATTTCTCGGGTCGGCATTTTGCTATGAATTTATTGATGCCGTTTGGAATGATAATCCAATGGCCTGGGGTCACATGGGATTGCTTTTCATACTGTTGATCTTGTTTTTAATGCGGCATGAACGGATCTCGGTTTTTATGATGGCGGCTTTGATATTCGCTGTCTGGAGCCTGGGACAAACCATATTAACATTTTTGCTTCCCTTTACGGCACTGTATGGCTATATGATGTCCTCATGGTTTTTGATTCTTGTATTCATCATAAGTGTGATAGCTCTTATCTATAACAAAAAGAGGGTGAAATGATGACAACTGCTGCAGATTTGACGGTTTGGCTCGCATTGGGTGCGGGAATTCTGTCATTCCTGTCTCCGTGTACATTGCCGATTTTCCCGGCGTATTTATCTTATATAACCGGGATGAGTGTGAAGGAACTAAAAGACAATAAAGACATTAAGATACGCAGTAAACTGCTGATTCACTCCGCATTTTTCCTGCTGGGGGTTTCGACTGTATTTATTGGCCTTGGTGTAGGTGTTTCCTTTTTAGGTCAATGGATTCAGGGGATGCTGACGGGTGACTCAGGTTTATTTATTCAGCGTATTGCTGGCATTTTCATCATTGTGATGGGCCTCTTTGTAGCAGGCTGGCTTAATATCTCATCCTTTATGAAGGAAAAACGGGTGCAATTTGCACGTAAACCGGCCGGCTATTTCGGAACAATCTTTGTCGGTATGGGATTTGCTGCAGGATGGACACCATGCATTGGCCCGATTTTCGCCTCCATATTGGTTGTGGCAGCAAGCAACCCAACGCAGGGAACAATTTATACCATTATGTATGTGATCGGCTTTGCACTGCCTTTTCTCATATTGACATTTTTCCTCGGATCGACACGCTTGATTGTACGCTACAGTCAGAAAATCATGAAAGCCGGCGGTGCTGTTATGATTTTTATGGGAGTTTTGCTGTTTACAGGCCAAATGACACGTATTTCAAACTTCCTGCTGAAAGTTGTTGAGGGAACGTGGTTATCAAATCTCGGTTAATCGGAGGGGTATAAATGAAAAAAGGACTAATTATTGTTGTTTTAACAGGAATGTTTGTGTGGGCGGTTTATGATCTTGCTTTTGATTCACAGGATACACAGCAGGCAAAAGAAGATGAATTTACGGTTGAAGAAGATGCGGCTGAAGGTTCGGATGGGGCCAGCGGAAGTGCCGGCGGGTCTGATGATAACACTGAAACGGATTCAGTAGGGCTTCAAGTAGGCAATATAGCACCGGACTTTCAGTTGAAGACAATGGAAGGTGAAAAAATTAAATTATCCGAACTGCGCGGTCAGCGTGTCATGGTGAATTTTTGGGCAACCTGGTGTCCACCATGCAGAGCAGAGGTCCCCGATCTTCAGAAATTTTATGAGAATAAAGATATCGAAATTTTAGCAGTAAACCTTACCGGTACCGAGAGCAGCAGAAGTGATGTACGGACATTTGCCGAGGAATTCGGCATGACATTTCCTATATTGATGGATGAAAATACAAAGGTGGCCAATCAGTATCAAATACAGCCAATCCCCTCTTCTTTTATGATTGATTCAGATGGGCGGATTCAGTTTAAGGCTTTGGGGGCCATGAATTATGAGATGATGGTACAGGAGTTTGAAAAGATGCAATAATTACTTTGTCGTCGTAAAATGGAGTTGAGGTGTTGAGCATGCAGCAGACGATTTTAGTGGTGGAAGATGATCAGATGATACGGCATCTGATTCGTCTGCATCTGGAAAAACATAAATATGATGTCATTGAAGCGCCTGATGGCGAAGCGGCAAAGGAAGCTTTTTGGGAACATCATCCATGTCTTATTATTCTTGACTTAATGCTTCCGAAAATGAGTGGGGAAGAATTCTGCAAATGGGTGCGTGAGCAAGAACGGAATGAAGTGTCGGTTATTATGCTGTCGGCAAAAGCCCGGATTGATGACAAAATTGCGGGTTTGCGAATGGGTGCGGATGATTATGTCACCAAGCCGTTTGATCCGGACGAGCTCATGGCACATGTGGAAGCGGTTCTGAGACGGACCGGGCAGTTTTGTCAGAAAATCGTCCATGAAGGCCTTTGCATCAAACCACGAAAAGGTGAAGTGCTTCTTTATGATAATCAGGTTAAATTAACTAAACATGAGTTTAATCTTCTGTATTATTTTATGCAAAACCCGAATATTGTGCTGAATCGTGAACAACTGATTGGGCAGCTTTATCCGTATGCAGATCATACGGTGTTGGATAGGACGATTGATGCGCACATTAAAAAGCTCCGTGAAAAAATTGAGGCGGATTCCTCCAGTCCGGAACGCATCCAGACAGTCCGGGGAATGGGGTATAAGTTTGTCAGTGCGTAAATGGATACAATCCTTGTTTCCGAATGGGTTTCTGTGGCGTTTATCAATTTTAAATATTGTGGTTGTTGCTTCAGCTATTATTCTCAGCGGTCTTGCGGTTTATAATACGGCTTGCTTTTTAGTTGATGCTATGGGGAATTTGAATGAATCGCAGCAAAGACAGTTCAATGCTATCTTGTTTAATTATTTATTGATATTTTCTGTTATAACGATCGTTGGCGGAAGCTTGCTTCATTTTTATCTGACCAGAAAATTAATTAAACCTGTCAGAAGTTTAATCGTTTCTGCTAAACAGCTGAAAAAAGGTGAATATCCGGAATTTGTTGAGGTGACAACAAGAGATGAAATGGGCGAGCTTGTGTCACATTTTAATGGGCTGATTAAGCAACTGAAGGCGAATGATGAGCATCGCCAAAAGCTTATTTCGGATTTATCCCATGAATTGCGAACACCATTAACCAATTTGAACGGCTACCTCCAGTCGCTGGAACGCGGTGATATCGAAGGCAGCCAGGAATTGTACACGGCATTGCATCAAGAGTCCAAACGGCTGACGTCGATGATGGAACAGTTGGATCAGCTGAAAGAATGGGATTATGCCGCTTCAAGAAATTATGTTCAGTATATAGAAACGGATATGGCTGGTTTAATTAAACAATGTACAGCGATGTTCAGCTGGCGGCAAGAGCAGGAAAACATCCCGATATCTGTGGAGGCGGATGCCTGTTCGATATCTGTTCATGTTGATGGGATTCAGCAGGTTATCAGCAATCTGCTGGAAAATGCACTGAATTATCATTCCGGCAAGGAGCCGATAAATATACGCGGTGAATGGCGGGGTTCAGTTTACTATGTTTCTGTAGGCGGACTAAGCGAATTCATTCCTGATGAAGAAGCTAACAATATATTTAAGCGGTTTTACCGATTGGATGATTCCAGAAACAGGACAACAGGCGGAACCGGCCTTGGCCTGGCGATTGCCAGTGAAATTGTTGGAAGTCATGGCGGCAGAATCGGACTGACATCTGATGGCTCTTATAATACATTCTGGTTTGAGCTTCCGCTTTAGCAAACATTTCTAAAAGAATGATGGCATATACAGTAAAACAGAACTGGGTCAAAAGGATTGAGTCGAAAAAAATCCGAACTATGATTCGTCAGTTAGATTTCGAATCAGTTCGGATTTTCCCTTTTATAGTATGATGAGTTTTTACCTAAATCAGCCAAAATCAGCCAAAACCAGCGAAGAAGTATTTTTCGCAAGCGGTTATCCCGACAATATTCCGGTCATCCTTCGCCTTTAATGTCCCATCCCCGTTTATATTTTAACTTTACTTTAAAAAGTTAAAGACTTCGTTGGCGATATCTGTATTGTCAATCAAGCCTGAAAAGACTTCGCTCTTAGGTCCATATGCATACACCGGGACGTCAACACCGGTATGCCCGCTAGTCGTAAATCCTGCACCGGCGCGTTTGTTAAACACTTCGGAAATAGCACTGTATACAGTATCAAAATCGTCTGATTCAGCTGCTTCCTTCACGGATGAAAGCTCTTCTTCTGTAAATTCAAATTGTACATATTCTTTCAGGACATCCTCAACATTTGCACCATCCATAATTTCCTGGGCCATGAATTCCGGCGTGCGCTCTGCAGCTTCAATTGCTTCCGGGTTAAAGTTATAGTCGCCATCGCGGCCTATGGAGAACCCTCCGGTCGAGTGGTCAGCCGTCAGTACAACTTGTGTGTGCTTGTCCTTTTTGGCAAACTCGATTGCAGTTTTAAAAGCCTCAGCAAAATCCTCCATCTCGCTCATGGCACCGACAGAATCATTGGCGTGTGCCGCCCAGTCAATTTGGCTGCCTTCAACCATCAGGAAGAAACCATCTTTCTGCTTGTCCAGCTGTTCCAATGCTTCCGTTGTCATATTATCCAGGGAAGGAGTGGATTCCTTACGATCGATTGCTTTTGGCAGTCCGACCGGTGCAAACAAGCCGAGAAGCTGATTATTGTCATTTGCAACCATTTCCTCTTTGTTCGTCACATAATTGTAGCCGTCGTTTTCAAATTCCTCGATCAAGTTCCGGTCCTCACGGTCAAAGTAATCCGTACCTCCGCCCAGCATTACGTCTACTTTATGTTTGCCATTAAGCATATCATCAAAGTAATCATCTGCTATATCATTATAGTTATGACGGGACTTATCATGTGTGCCAAATGCTGCGGGTGTGGCGTGATTAATTTGTGATGTGGATACGAGTCCGGTAGCCATTCCATTCGCTTTGGCAGCTTCCAATACTGTTCCAACAGGCTCTCTGTCGTTATCCACGGCGATAGCACCGTTATACGTCTTAATCCCTGCAGACATTGAAGTCGCAGCAGCTGCTGAATCCGTTACATTTTCTTTAGGATCCTCCGGGTTGGTCACAGCATTACCTACCAAATACTCATCAAATACCGTTCTTTCCATTTTTGGTGTAGACGGGTCGTCATTCATGTACCGGTACGCCGTTGTGAATGACGGCCCCATGCCGTCGCCGATCAGGACGATTACGTTTTTAACTGTTCCATTATTGGGGTATCCGTTTTTGTTTTTGCCATTGCCGGCTTGAGAAGATTCAGTATTAATCATCAGCACAGTTCCTGCAATCAACATAAATATTGCAAGAACGGACAATACTTTTCGTGGCATAATTCTTCCCCTTTCCAATTTTAAAAATTATAATTCTATTAATATCGTAATATAAAACGAGATTAGATTAAATGGTAGTTTCGTTGGAGGAAATTATAATATCAAATAGGTAGAATGTTATAAGCGCGTGGTTCAATAAGGAAGATAAATAGGACCAAGAAGTTTGAGCATTTGAGCTGAAGATCAGCGACGCAATAGTTTTCACACCATCTTGATTGTGCTTGCAATTATAGAGAGAGTAAAAAGTATTTTTTGCATTATTGAGTCAGAAAGTGCTATACTATAAAAAATTCAAATACTGAATGCAAATATTCCTTCGGGGTCGGGTGAAATTCCCAATCGGCGGTGATGAGGCATAGCTTCCGAGTCCGCTACCCGTGCGG
>NZ_DATGTT010000088.1:0-11404 GCF_035301675.1 Lentibacillus sp.
CGGATTCATGATGATGGGCAGCCCGAAAATAATCGGTTCGTTCACGTTAAAGATACCCGGTGGACCACCCAACTTGCCGAGTTCTTTCAACTGCCGGCTTCGTCCAATCAGGAATATCCCGATGACAACCGCAAGTGTCATTCCTGAACCACCCATACCAACAAGGAACGTATCAATAAACTGCTTGGTTACAACATTCGGGAGTTCATTGCCTGCCTGAAACGCTTGAAGGTTCTCATCGTTCAAAGCGTACCAGATCGGGTCAAACACTGAATTGATCAAAATCTGCCCATGCAGGCCAAAGAACCAGAACAGCTGAATCAGAAGCACTGCAACAAGTGTAGCTGGCAACCCGCTTCCCAGAGCTGTCAGCGGCTCTTGTATAATGGTATAAATAAAGTTCTGGACGGTATCAAATGGAGTATAACTGAAAACAATCCGGACGACTAAAAATACACTTAAAGTTAATGTGATCGGAATCAATGCGCTAAATGACCGTGATACAGCATCCGGTACACCGGAAGGCATCTTGATGGTCAGATTTTTCTGGACAAAAAACCGATAAAGCTCTGCAGCAATGAATGCCGTGAAAATCCCGACAAACATCCCTTCTGCGCCAAGTACTGAAGTTGGGATAACACCCGAAACACCTTCCAGCGTTTGAGGTGTAAGAATCAGAAATGACGCAAACGCTGCCACACCACCAAAGATTCCTTCAATCCCATATGACTCTGTTAATTTCGTACCAATGCCAATAATGACGAAAGTCCCCATAATACTAAGCGTTGCGGCAGATGCAGGTCCCAGCGCATTCTGATAGGTTGCAAAAGCTTCTTCGCCTATCAGCAGATCGAGAAACGGCAGATTGGCCAGCACAACAAAAATCGAACCAAATATAATCAGTGGCAATGCGATCATAAAACCGTCTCGCAAAGCAGTTAAATGACGGTTATTATTCAATTTATCCGCAATTGGCATCAAAATGTTTTCAAGCATATCCATGAACTTATTGTTATTCATTGTACCCCTCCCCCCTTAATGGTTTTGATTATCCATTCATCAGCTTGAGTGCATGATCGAAGACTGCTTTTCCATCTACACGACCATATGCAACAGGATCGATAACATCGAGCGGTGTACCTGCCTCTTCAGCTGTCTTTGAATATTTCTTCTTCATAAATCGCATTTGCGGACCAATCAGCAGAACATCAGCATTTCCCATTTCCTTAACGGCCTTGTCCTGAGCGACAGCCCATATCTTGACATCAATCCCCCTGCTTTCCGCTTCATCCTCCATTTTTTTGACTAATAGACTTGTAGACATTCCAGATGCACATGCCAGTAAAATTCGTTTCATCGTTTTCGTCCTCCTCGTTTGTCCTGATTTAATTTCATTATAATATAAAAGCGCTTACATTTAGATGCAACATTTTTCCGCCAGATATAGGAAAGGATTACTATCAGATAAAAGTACCAATCGGGCCTGCAGCAGAAGAAGTGACTTTATCTCTCTTCACCATGAGAGTTATAACATCAACCTACATGCGCTTTTTCTCTAGGACCTTTTGGCCACTTTTAAACCTCATTTCAACAATTATAACCCTTCTATTTCTAAAAACATAAATAAAGCCGCAATGGCAGGTAATTGCGGCAGATTCATCATTTAATTCTCTTCTATAAACAACAGACTGGTCAATAGTCCGGCAGCTGTTCATCGGGTTACTCGACATAAAACGACAAAATTCGGGTGGTGGCAGGCACCCACCCAATCCAACCCTACAGCTCAATCAATACACCCGTCTTATCATCATTCATTTTCAGGCGGGGATATGCCACACACTCGGGGTCACGGTTTTCTCTCTTTTCCACTTCATGAAGCAGTCCATCCAGACCGGAATGGAACGCAATTGCCGCGGATTGCTTCCATGCGTCACTTTCTTCCAACCCGGTCGGCAGCATTAATCCGTCACTCAGCAAAAGAATTCCGGTAACCTTTTTCAAAGAAATCCTGCCACTTTCCAAATGATTTAAGGCAGCGTCACTTCCATCAATCACACCATATCCATCATTGGTGTTAAGCAAGGAGCGGTTTTCAATTAACATCGGCCGCACGTCTTCTCTTGCTTCAGCCATTTCTACCTGGTCACCCTTCTGCTTTCTCAATGCCACAATTTCATTTATTGCTTTTTGATCAAAATGGTGGAGCAAATCATATGTAACTGTTCGTATGTCACCATTCTCATATTGCAAAAAAATCATGCAATCCGCGGCGTGAACATAATCAAGCAATAAGTGATCCATATCGGTTAAAATTGCAGCAAGCGCACATGTACTCCTCTTTTCTTTTGGAACGTCTCCAATAGTCGCACTGCCACCCAGTCCAAGATATTTCACAGTTTCCTCACCGACCAGCTGGTTGGCAGCTTTCACCCTGTTTTCAAGTGACTCCCCTTTTATCGCCGCATCCAGCACTTTCTGCACGGCACCTGATGCAACATGTCCGGGAACACCTTCAAGCCCCGTAGCACCATCAATTGCCGCAAAGATTGCTGCTCCTTCATTTACAACATAAGCATCTTCATTTATGTTCCGATTACCTTGCTTGTACACCGTGTTTATTTTCATGGAATCCCTCCTTCTCCATCACCGGCTGCTTTCTCTGATAACCAGTTCTGTCGCCAATGTCACCTTTTTGGCTACTGTACGCTGCTGGAAAATCCGTTCCTCCATTAAAGATACGGCAGTCTCTCCCATCATTTCTGTATAAACCCTGACAGTACTTAACGATGGCGAGACATACTTTGCTACACTGGAATCATTGAATCCGATAATGCTAACCCTCCCCGGGACAGAAATACCATGGTCACGCAAAGCACGCAATGCCCCAATAGCAATTGAATCATTTGCGCAAAAAAATGCAGTGGGGAGGTCATCTTCTGATAGTATCGCATTTTCCATCATGTCATAACCGGAATCCACGGTAAAAGATCCCTTCAAGCAATACCTTTTATCGAATAATTCATTTGCGTTCATGTAGTCACGGAAGATTTCATATCTTGGATCCTTCAGCACTCCAGATGTACCGGGAACCTTTTCCTCGCCGGCCAGCATTCCTATTTTTGCATGCCCCCGTTCCATAAAGTGCGACAAAATACCGGTTGTCGCCTGCTTAAAGTCAGCGATAACAGAATCACATGAGGGCAGTGCATGAATGTTATCAACAAAACAAATATTGGAACTCCAATCTTTGAGCTGTTTCATTTGACGATGTGAAAATTTACCAATTGCAATAATCCCATCTATCTTCATACTGGGCTTCTTTTCCGCATTTTGAAACAGACGAATGTACTCATATTGGTCACTTTCCAGCTTCTTTTCCACACCCAGCCTAATTGAATAGTAATACAAATCATTCAACTCTTCTGTCTCGGTATACCAATGAACAATTGCAATTCGCATGCGCTGCTTTGTTTTTTTATGAATGTGTTTTTTATAATCAAGCAATTCGGCGGCGTCAAAAATGCGTTGTTTTGTTTCCGTGCCTACTGACAGTGCCGGGTCTTCATTAAGCACGCGTGATACAGTTGCGATTGAAACATTCACTTTGTCCGCTATATCTTTTATCGTCGCCATTTTTTCAACTCCGATCGATTAGTTATGCAAACTAACATTACTGCTTGTATCCGCCGCCGAGGTACGCTTCCGCAGATCGGCTTCAATTTCTTCCAGACTCCGCCCGCGCGTTTCAGGCAGATATTTCACGACAAAGATCAATGCGCCAACTCCAATCACTGCAAATATCAAAAATACCTGTTCAATTGCCATAACTTCGGTCAGCAATGGGAAGAACTGTGCGACGAGCAGGCTTCCGATTGATAATGCCAGAGCGGCAATGCCTGTTGCGGCGCCCCGGGCACGCATCGGAAATAGCTCGGGAAGCATAACCCATAATACAGGCCCCCATGTGAAGGCAAAGAATATAATAAACAATGACAGACAAGCCACAATAATCCAAGCGCCGACAGTTGATCCAAGACCGATTGTCCAGATTAAGCCGGCCATTATAACTAACGATCCAACCATCCCGATATTACCGGTAACCAACAATTTCTTCCGATCAATTTTATCGATTATCATAATCGCAACGATCGTAAAAATGACATTAACCGTTCCAATACCGACAGTCCCTAAAATGGACGTAACATCTCCAAGTCCAGCTTCACTGAAAATAGTCGGTGCATAGTAAATGATAGCATTAATGCCAATAATTTGCTGGAGCAATGCAAATGTACACCCAATAATCAGCGTTGGACGCAGCCAGGATGATTTTAATACATTCCATGTGCTGTCAGAAATCCGATTAATCTCAATCATCTCATCAATCTCTTTATCAATTTCACTTGGTTTCCGTGTCAGCTGCATGACACGACGGGCCGCTTCCTTACCGCGGTGTTCAAGCAGCCATCTTGGACTTTCCGGCATAAACAGAACACCAATCATTAACACGAGTGATGGTACAACAGCAAGCCCGACCATCCAGCGCCAGCCCTCTATATCAGCAAATGCATAGTTCACCAGATAAGAAGAAAGAATACCGATCGTAATCATCAGCTGATTCAACGAACTTAGCGATCCCCGCGATTCTGTCGGTGCCATTTCCGATAAATAGACAGGGACAATTGCAGTGGAACCGCCAACAGCAAGTCCAATAATCAATCGGCCAACTACAAGTGTTACCATATTCGGAGCAGAGGCTAGTGTTAACGCACCAATAATAAATAGAATGGAAATCATAAATACAAGCCTGCGCCGGCCGAATTTATCTGACAAAGGCCCGCTGAATCCCGAACCAAAAATTGCTCCTATCAACATGGAACTGACTACAAGTCCTTCCGTAAAGCTCGTCAGTGGAATATCATTTTTTATAAATAAGAGAGCGCCCGATATAACTCCCATATCATAGCCGTATAGGAGTCCACCTAAAGCACCGAGAAAAAATATCGTTTTTTTACCTATTTTTTTACTGCCTATCATCCATTACCCTCCAAATATTTGAATTTAAAAGTTAGTATACGCTTTCATATAATTCATGTAAAGTATTGTTTATTACCACACATGAACAATCCCCGCCACAGCAAACTTGCAGGTTAAATATTTTATTTTTTTACTAAAATTAAACTGAATTTTTATTGTGTATTTGATGGCACTGTAGTAAACTAACATAAGAGATTGTAAGCGTTTGTAAATAAATATACACAGGGGGGAAACCTATGAATAACCTCACCCAGGAGTTTCAGAAAATATTTAATCGTAACGAAGACCCGCGTACATTTTTTGCACCTGGGCGAATTAATCTGATTGGAGAACATACTGACTATAATGGAGGCCACGTTTTCCCGGCATCGATTTCATTTGGTACATACGCTCTTGGAAAAAGACGGAAAGATACGACTTTCCGCTTCTATTCGATGAACTTTCCGGAAGCTGGTGTCATTGAATGCGACCTTTCCAATTTAAGATTCAATGCACAGCACGATTGGGCAAACTATCCTAAAGGAATGATAAATCACCTCATCGAAACAGGGCATTCGATAACATATGGTGCTGACATCCTGTATTACGGTGATATTCCAAATGGAGCCGGACTCTCATCTTCTGCTTCGATTGAAATGGTAACGGGTGTCTTATTGGAGAGGTTATTCCAGCTGCACATCGATCGGATTAATCTGATTAAACTTGGACAAAAGGTTGAAAATGACTATATCGGTGTGAACAGCGGAATCATGGATCAGTTTGCCATTGGTATGGGGGAAAAAAATCATGCCATTCTATTAGACTGTCAGACGCTTGACTATGACTATGCACCGATTGAACTGGAAGATCACGCAATTCTCATTATTAATACGAATAAACAGCGCACACTCGCAGGCTCGAAGTATAATGAGCGCCGCCAGCAGTGTGAACAGGCACTTGCTGATTTGCAGAAAGAACTTTCCATTGAGAGCCTTGGTGCGCTAACAAATGCGCAGTTTGAGCAGCACAAGCAGCTCATTAAGAATGAAACCAATCGTAAACGGGCTAAACACGCTGTTACGGAAAACATCCGTACACTGGAAGCATTAAATAAATTACAGAATGGCGACCTGGAAGGATTTGGTCAGTTAATGAATGCATCGCATCATTCGCTCCAGCATGATTATGAAGTAACCGGTAAAGAATTGGACACGATCGTGGAAGCCGCCTGGGAACAGGAAGGTGTAATCGGGGCACGAATGACGGGCGCCGGGTTTGGCGGATGTGCCATTGCTATCGTACAAAAAGATAATCTGGACGATTTTAAACAAAATGTTAATCAAACTTATAAAAAAGTGACAGGCTATGATGCCACCTTCTATACTGCTGCCATCAGTGACGGGGCAAAAGAAATAACAAAAGAGGTGCTGTAAATGAGTATTCTGGTATTAGGCGGAGCTGGATATATCGGATCGCACGCAGTCTGCCAGCTGATTGACAAAGGTGAAAACGCAGTCGTTATCGATAACTTGGAAACCGGTCATAAAGAGGCGATACATCCTAATGCCACATTTTATCAGGGGGACATTCGAAACGTTGAATTTCTGAGCAGCGTTTTTGAAAAGGAATCGATTGATGCAGTCATGCATTTTGCTGCGAATTCACTTGTCGGTGAATCAATGGAAAAGCCGCTCCAATATTTTGATAACAATGTGTACGGCACACAGATTCTATTACAAGCGATGGTCGAACACAATGTTAAACATATCGTTTTCTCATCAACAGCTGCGACTTATGGCGAACCCGAGTCAATTCCGCTGAACGAATCGATGCCGACAAACCCGACAAATACTTACGGCGAAACGAAACGCACCATGGAGAAATTAATGAAGTGGACTGAACAGGCACATGGAATCAAGTATGTTTCCTTAAGGTATTTTAATGTAGCAGGAGCACGGGAATCCGGCGAAATCGGTGAGGACCACCGGCCGGAAACACATCTTGTACCAATTATTCTGCAGACTGCACTCAATCAGCGTTCCCATATCACTATTTTCGGAGATGACTATGACACGGCAGATGGAACTTGTATCCGTGATTATGTTCATGTAGAGGATTTGATCCAAGCACATATCTTAGCAATGAACTATTTAAAGAATGGCGGAAAAAGCGATATTTTCAATCTTGGCAGCAGTGAAGGATTCTCGGTAAAGGAAATGATTGATGCCGCACGACAGGTTACCGGCCAGGAAATTCCTGCAAAAATCGGAAAACGCCGGCAAGGTGATCCCAGCACGCTCATTGCAAGTTCCGATAAAGCAAAACAGATTCTTGGCTGGAATCCGTTACGTACATCCATCACACAAATTATGGAAGATGCCTGGTCTTGGCATTCCGCCCGTCCAAACGGCTATCAGGAGGGATAGATATATCATGATTTACCAAGTGATTAATGGATTGATTCAAAAGGCAATCGAAACCGGTCTGATCGAAAAAACGGACCATATTTATGTACGCAATCAGATTATGCACCTTTTGCAGCTGGAATCCTTTCCGGAATCCGCAGAGGCTGCAGTTGACGGCGAGAGTCCCGATTTGCTTGATAAATTGGTGGATTACGCCACCAAGCAGCACATCATAGATGATGTTTTTGATGATAAAGAAATACTTGCAGCTAATATCATGAATTGCTTTGTAGCACGTCCGTCCGTTATCAACGCTGTTTTTCAAGAAAAATACAGGAAATCTCCTAAAGAAGCGACCGATTATTTCTACCAATTAAGCAAGAACAGTAATTACATCCAGATGAAACGGATTGAAAAAAACATCCATTTTAAGGCAAAGACCGAATATGGTGACCTGGACATCACGATTAATTTATCGAAACCGGAAAAGGACCCGGAACAATTAAAACGCGAGCGAGCCAACAAGCAGCCGATTCATTATCCGAAATGCGTTCTTTGTGTTGAAAATGAGGGATATACCGGCAGAACCGGTTATCCAGCACGAGCGAATCACCGTGTTATCAATGTTCCACTAATGGAAGAAAATTGGTACTTGCAATATTCCCCATACGTTTATTATAACGAACACAGTATATTGCTTGCTGAGGAACATCGCGATATGAAAATTGATAAACAAGCCTTTGAGCGGCTGCTGACATTCATCGATAAGTTCCCCCATTATTTCATCGGTTCCAATGCAGACTTGCCGATTGTCGGGGGATCCATTTTATCGCATGACCACTATCAGGGCGGCCGGTACCGATTCGCCATGACCGATGCGGAAGAAGCATTTTCATTTAAACTGAACAATCATGATAACGTCACTGCTCATGTATTAAACTGGCCATTGTCGGTAATCCGGCTAAATGGTGCCGATAAAGAACACTTAACCGAGGCAGCCGATCATATTTTACAAGTATGGAAAAATTATTCAGATGAAACAGCAGATATCAAGGCTTTTTCCGGTAATACACCACATAACACCATCACACCAATAGCCCGGATGCGTGATGGCGTTTACGAGCTTGACCTTGTTTTACGGAATAATCGCACATCTGAGGAACATCCAATGGGAATCTTCCACCCACATGCAGATGTTCATCATATTAAAAAGGAAAATATCGGGCTGATTGAAGTGATGGGTCTGGCCGTTTTGCCGCCGAGATTAAAAGATGAACTTGCTGAAATCAACGAATTCCTGTTGAATAAACCCAGTGATGTAGAAGGCTATCATCAAGAATGGGCACAATCCATTAAGGAGAAACACGGTACAATTTCCACTCCAAGTGATGCAAAGCTTATTATGAAGCAAGAGCTGGGGCTAAAATTCTCAAAGGTTCTTGAAGACTGCGGTGTATTCAAAGAAAAATCAGGATTTGACCGATTTATCAGAACTCTGAATAAGTAGGTGAACAATGATGAATATCACAACCAAAAGTATCCAAAACAAATGGACAGAATTCACACTCACCAATGATTATGGCATGTCCGCCAGCATTTTGAACTTTGGCGGGATTATTACAAAGATGATGGTTCCGGACCAGCATGGCAAAACAGAAAATGTGGTCTTAGGCTTTAATAACTATGCAGATTATGAAGAGAATACCAATTATTTAGGTGCCCAAATTGGTCCCGTTGCAGGAAGAATTCAGAACGCTGCTTTCAAATTAGATGATAAAACATACACACTGGAAGAAAACGAAGGCAACAATCACCTGCACGGAGGTCCAAATGGATTTCATCAGGTCATATGGAGCGCGGAAACTTCCCAGTCAAACAATGAAGTAAGTCTAATTCTTACGCATACGGGCAGACATTTGGAAAATGGCTATCCGGGCAATCTTGACGTATCTATTACGTATACACTGAACAACGCCAATGAGCTTACCCTGAACTACCAGGCGACATCCGACCATGATACACCTGTCGCACTGACGAATCATACCTATTTTAATTTGAGCGGCGATATGAAAGGTACGGTCCACAATCACCATGTTCAATTTGACAGCCGTTATTTTGCAGAACTCGACGAGGAACTCATTCCAACCGGTCAACTGATTGAACCGGTTGACACATCTTTTGACTTTCGTAATGGGCGTTTACTTGGCGATGGCCTCAAACCGGAAACAGCACAACAGATAATTGCAGGTAATGGCTATGATCATTACTTTATGTTCGGAAGCGAAAAGGCAGTGACTGTATCGGAAAAGAACACCGGACGCACCATGAAGATTCACACCAGCGAGCCGGGAATGGTGCTCTACACTGCAAACGGACTGGATGAAGGACTAAAATTGAACGAAGGATTATCCCAAAAATACGCAGGCGTATGCTTTGAAGCCCAGCCCCATCCGGCAGCTCTTCATCATGATGGCTTTCCAAATGTCATATTGCCAACAGGAGAAACATATCGCAGTTACATTAAATATTCTTTTAAATAGTCAAAGGGCCGCGGCAAACGTATTGATTAAAGAAAAATCCAAACGATGATTCAGAATTCTTAGTTGGATTCGAATCAGTTTGGATTTTTCCTTTTTTAAATGGGGTTCCGCGCTCATATTTGCGTGCTCCGGAACATGTTCAGGGCTTCTTGGCACATATTTGGTGTGTCCCGGCCGCAAATCATTCTTTTATGTTTACTGTTTCATCATAACTCCTCCAATTTCCTAACCTTTAACAGACCCAGCCAAAAGTCCACGGACAAAATACTTACCCAGTAGAATATAGATGAGTAGCGTCGGCAGTGCTGCAACCACCGCCCCAGCCATTTGCACATTCCATTGCACAATCTGGCTTCCGGAAAGGTTCTGCAGTGCCACCATAACTGGCTGCGTTTCATTTGTTGTCACCGTAACGGCAAATAGGAACTCATTCCAAATGTTTGTGAACTGCCAGATTGCCACAACGACAAACCCGGTTATCGACAGCGGAATCATAATATGTCTGAAAACACCGAGGAAACTTGCACCATCAATTTTGGCCGCTTCAATCATCTGATCAGGAATGTTGGCATAAAAGTTGCGGAACATCAGGGTTGTTATCGGCAGTCCGTACACAACATGCACCAGAACCAGTCCCGCAATCGTATCGTAGAGCCCAATGCTGCGTATAAATTGAATCATAGGGATTAGAATGCTCTGATAAGGAATAAACATACCAAATAAAATAATCGTAAATAAGGTTTCCGACCCTTTAAATTTCCACTTCGATAATACATACCCATTCATCGCACCTAATAATGCAGACAGCAGTGTGGCGGGTATAACCAAATAAACACTGTTCATAAAGTTTGGTGCCAGCTCTTTAACCGCCTGAACATAGGAGCTGAAATCAATCGATGTCGGCAAAGCCCACATGTGCTCAAGCGATACTTCATCCAAGGGTTTTAAACTCGTTACGATGATGACATAGACCGGCATTAAGAATAAAAGAGCAAAGAATATTAGAAGGATGTACTTAATTGTTTTTCCAAGTGAAAATGGTGCCATTAATGATCACCCTTTCTGCTGTTCCATAAATACGGAACGATGAATACCGCTACCACCAGAAGCATGATAATGGCTATAGCAGCACCATTTGCATAGTTATTGCCTTTGAAGGTCGTTTCATACATATATACAGCTGGAACGTCGGTAACAAAGTTCGCCCCCGACCCGGTCATGGCATAGATTAAGTCAAATATTTTCAATGACATATGCGCCATGATAATAATGACACTGACCGTTATTGGCATCAGCATCGGAATAACAACCTTCCGATATACTTGAAACTCACTTGCTCCATCCATGCGTGCCGCTTCACGCAATTCATCAGGAACCCCGCGCAAGCCAGCCAAATACATCGCCAATGAAAATCCTGTCATCTGCCAAGCTGCTGCAATGACAACG
>NZ_DATGTT010000089.1:0-4187 GCF_035301675.1 Lentibacillus sp.
ATAGGCCCCTCCTTTATATGGAAATTCCGGCCGTCGCCGCATTTCTGCTGAAGTTGTTAAATAATGATGCCGGGCTCCCCAAGGAATCTTTCGTGTATACCAGCTGGTCAGTAGGATACATTTGCTTCACATTTTGTATAAAATAACCTTAATGTATGAGAAATATGAAACATCTGTAATCATTGTTTTCCCTGTTTACCTCGACAATAACCCTATAAGCATATATCGTTTCCAGTTTACATTACCATATTTCCTCAAATCTTGCCATTCTATGTCACCTAGCTTCAATGGTGTCATAAACACAGCGCCGTCACGAAATTGGTCTTTGTCTGATTCAGCAATCCATTCACCGGGTGTTGCGCCTTCGGTAAGCTCTACCAGATTGTCCATTTGAATGCCTGTCTCAACGGGCTGCTTAACCAGTAAACCCTCACTTGTCATTTTCCATAAACGCTTATCGAACAGCTGCTCCTCCATCACTGTCGTAGCTCCTTGGGATTCATTGGTTGTTATCGTCAAATCTGCATGATAGCCGGGTAATAAATTTTCCATGTTTGACTCTTCCGCTTCACCTTGTTCGCCAGATTCGTTGTCTGATGATGGCGGCTCCGTTTCCCCTGTGTCAGGTGATTCTGACGGTTGGCCGGAACCTTCAGTTTCTTCGGTTGGGGCTGTCCCTTCTTTCTCACGTGAGTCGTCCGGCTGTTCGGTTTCTTCGGAAGGCGGCGTTTTTATCTGTATGTCAGATGCTTCTGTCTGCTGCGCCTCTTCCGATTGTGCCGGCTGCTTCTTTTCTGAAGACGCTCCTGCTTCATCTTCCAAACTTGCTTCAAAGGGATAAAGACTTGATCCATGGATATTGACGTTTTCTGGAGAATCACTTATGACACTTAGTGTACCTTTTAACACAGCATCATTTTCCCTGATATCCACTTCAACAGGCATTTCCTGTTCAACTTCCATCCGCTCTGTTTCTGTTAACTTACCTTCTGCCTGCAGCTGTTTATCCCAAATGGTCACGACAGGGTTATCGAGAGAATCAGATACAGCGGTCACTTCTCCTTGATAAGGACTCTCTACGGTAACTGTTTCGCCGTTTGTCTCCAGCTCGGATATTTGTGCCTGTACACTCTGCAGTTCAGCTTCCTTCTGCGCAAGTTCATTTTCCTTTTCGGCCAGATATTGCTCTTTCATATAGTTGGCATCAACCGATCTGCTGGTCATCTCCAGAGTGCCGTCTTCATTATCAAACTCGGTTTCCATGTCAGTTTGCGGAATCCGATAAGCCGAAATGGCGGCGATCGCCGATTCAATTGCCTGAATTTCACCGGTCAGTTTTTGCTGCTTGCTTTCCAGGTCAGTCATAGTTTCAGAATAACTGTCAACCTGATATGTGAACAGGTGGTCGCCGGTTTCGACTTCAGTACCCTCTTCAACATGGAATTCCTGAAAATTCCCCTTTTCCTGATCAAAGTAGATATTTTTTTCTTCAGCCGTAGCCAAAACACTTGTTGTTTCGATGGTTTCATACATATCTTGTTCAAATGTTTCCGCCCAGGCCTGGATATACGTTAGCCGCGGGACCCGTTCTTCATCATCAAAATACACAAGTAAACTATTAATGCCAATAAATAAAACGACAACTGTCAGAATAACCTTACTGCGACGACTCATGTAAACCACCCGCTTATCAAATGACTATCCATAAAGGTCAATACGGCAGTGCCGGCCCAGTATAAAATATGTATAAAAATCACACTCACCCAAATCCAGCGTTTTTTGACCAATGACAGATAGCTTAAACATTTCGCCTGAAACCAGATGATCCATAGCTGAAAAAGCGAGATTGCGCCGAAAAAGAAAATCACCCACTGAATGTCCGTAAAATATGAAGCTATGATACCAAATGACCATGGTGAAACGAACCAGTCCAGACCGCCATAGATTGCCAGCGGTATCCATAAAACCCGTTCAGTCAGCATGACAAAAAGAACAATTTGCTGCAAAATGACGAGCTTTTTATAGGGGATATCAGTGAAGGCGTAAAAAAATAATGATGGAATAAATAATACCAATAGAGCAAAAACAACAGCAAACGCCATCCGCCCCAGCACGAACCAAACCTTGCCGGCTTCATACTGAAACGGCGTCAAAGATGTTGCTTCAGCAGAAATTATTCCGGAGCCAATGCCAAAGAGCGCCATCCAGGCATATAAACCTGCACTGCATAAGATCAACAGCAGGCAAATTTTCCACAAATTTTTCAGCGCTTCTGCTTTTTTCAGCCGGAACAAATGGTCATCAATTGGAAAGAAGAATTTTACAGGATTAACATGATAGAACATGAACGACATTCCTTTAGAAAATAATGGTTGTAGCTGTATACTATCTATTTTAACGTAATATATAAAAATATCACACTAATTTTAATGTTTTTTGTGATAATAAGTGATATTTCCCAGAAAATCAATAAAAATCCGGGAAAAATGTTTGCCGGTCCGGAATAAAATTTTCCAGCCGTTCAATTTGTTCCGGCTTACCTTGGATAAGGTCCGCAGCATATAGTTCAACCGGGCGCTTATATCCCATGAGCGCGGAAGTGAGCTGCTGCACACTGCATTGAATGCCTTCACCTCGTCCGATGTCCGACTGTATGCAAGTCACATTTGTGCCGGTTCCCGTTTGTGACAGCTGATAGACGCCATCGTTTTCCGGCAAAAATGCATCAGTTACATGTAAAGTAACCGGTCTGCTTGTACCCTTTTTAAACGGGTATGCCTTTAAGAATGCAAAAACATCGACAATTCGCGCCATGAAATACGGACTGATTTTTTGCTCAAATCGGGGTTCATCGACAAGCAGTGGCAAATCGTCATTTTCCGGCACAGTTATTTCGACTGTTTCCGCCATTGAATCATGATTCGCGATAAATTGCAGGAGCAATTTTTGTGCATTAAGCGTGGCAAAGGCGAATTCATGAACGTTCACTTTCTCTTCTTTCACGTTATAAAGAATGTATCCTTCCGCTTTCCCTTCATCATCGTAAGCAGCTGCCTTATGCCAACTTTCGCGTAATACACGCTGTTTCCACCATTTTTCGTCACGGACAAGCGTTCCGTTAAATTTCTTGGCGTATTCGGTATAAACCTTATGCAAAGCAGCAATATCATCTTCAATGCGGCGAACATATCCGGAAGCTTTCCAGTGCCGCTTTAGTACAGTGATCGGAATGGTATATGCCTTTTCTGAAAATGTATACTCCCAGCCGTATTTCCGGTAAAAGGCAAACGAAAACGGATGGAGAAATGAAAGCGTTTGTCCGTGTTGACGCATATGATGCAGCGCATGATGCAGTAATTCCTTTACAGCTCCCTGTCTGCGGTATTCCGGCCATGTTGCCACAGAGCTGACACCGCCCATTTCAAACGGCTCTCCGTTGATATAACACGATAATGGTAACAGATGCAATTTTGCAGCCAGCTGATTATTCTCCATCCAACCCCAAATGATATGGCGTTGTGCTTCTTCTTTTTTCTTATGCAACGCATCTTTTGTCAAATCATATTGAAACGCAAATTGCGACAGTGCAAAAATGTTGTCAGCATCTGCTGCTAAAGATAATCGTTTGATCTCGGTCAAAGTGCATTCCCCCTGTCTCTTTTATTATAATCGCAGATTTGGCTAAAACAAAACGGAAATTGCTTCGGCTCATCAGGATTGTGGCATTTAAAATATTAAAAAACTCCCAAAACATAAGGTCTGAGAGCCTTTAAAACTCAAAATATTGCCATTTTGAGAACTATTAACAGCTATAAAATATAGGATTAAAGCCATTAAAAGGAATTGATTTTAGCTCA
This sequence comes from Lentibacillus sp., assembly GCF_035301675.1. Lineage (NCBI taxonomy): Bacteria > Bacillati > Bacillota > Bacilli > Caryophanales > Bacillaceae > Lentibacillus > Lentibacillus sp. Next base: position 3,858 of record NZ_DATGTT010000089.1, read on the forward strand.
TCCACTGTCGATTCAAAAACGCGATCTTTCTGCATGGTCATCGCTGCACATAGCGTTAATTTAACAGAAAACACAGCATTATGAAAGGAATTGGCTGATATACAAATGAAGGCGACAGAACGATACAAACCTTTGTTTAAGCCGATCAGCCCGCCAAATGGTATTGAACTAGATAATCGCTTTGTCCTGTCCCCGATGATTACAAATTCTTCAACCATTGAAGGTTATGTTACGCAAGAAGATTTGGCTTATGCAAAGCGACGTGCTCGTTCCGCACCTCTGCAAATTACAGGCGCTGCGTATATCGAGGAATATGGGCAATTATTTGAG
>NZ_DATGTT010000090.1:0-7322 GCF_035301675.1 Lentibacillus sp.
TTATTTCTTCGGCTGAGGGCTGACAACATTTAGCGCAGCGGGTTGTTGTTCAGCCCTCAAGCGTTAGCGAGCCGACTGCGAGTTGAGCGAGGGTGCCGGACTGAGAGGAGCTTTGCTCTGGAGGCCGGCATATGTAAGAGAGCTTGGCTGGCGATATTTTTGATTGGGCCGGGTGAATGCTAAAACTATCCTTTTTATGGTGTGTTCTGATATTTATGATTGTGGTATTTTTTTCGTTTGTGATGGTTGGCCGGCCTTTTCAAAAATAGTGACAGCCGTAAAAGCTCTCTTACACAAGGTGGGGTAGGCAGGAATGGGTTTGAGGGTTTGGCCAGCCTATGGCCACCGCAGCCCGAGCGATTCGCAGGCGAGCCTTACACGAGGCGGCTATGGCTGTGAGTGGGCTGTTATGTAATGAAATGGAGTGCAGCTCTCTCACAGACAAGGTTGCCGCCTATGAGGATGACGACTGAACTGCAAGCCTGATGACAATCTGCGTGAGCGCTTCGACTCCGCTCAGCGTGACAAAGAAGCAGGCAGGCTCTATCCCAATGCCTTATTAAGCATACACAAATGAATAGTGCCTGCTTGGATTGGCGTCTGGCTTGCTGAAGGAGGAAGACGAATGCCATTTTTCCTGGTTTGGTGTCAGGGAGCAAATAAATGTGAGCGATAAACAATTCATAAAAGGAATGATACCGCACCACGCAGCAGCAGTATTAATGTCCGAAAAAGCAAAACTTACCGACCCGGAGCTAATACAGCTACAAAAAAATATACTTGAAACACAGGCAAAGGAAATCGAATTTATGAAGCGTAAACTAAAAGAATTTGAAAACAAGTAAGAAAAACAAAATCTTTATTAACATTAAATAGCATTAAATGGAAAATATATTTTTTTTCACCTGTTGTGCTCATTATAACCTTTTCCACAAATAACATTGCTTTTTACAAAAAAAAGCTCTAACTTTACGCCCAGATGAGTTTTATCATAACTGAGTTATATGTCTAAAATACTAAAGATATTCTTAAGTATATGCTTACTGGGATTTTTTCTGATCCCAGTGGAAGCCTCGGCATGCTCATCGCATACCACCGAAGTCGTCAAAAAGGAAAAGTCTTGTTGCGATGATTCGCATCACAGTAATCACACAAACACTTGTGAAAAAGATTGCTGTAAAGATAAGACCGGTGGAGATACCGACTGTTCGGGAAATTGTGGTCAGAATTCTTGTCACAGTTCTTCTCCTACATATTTGGTACACGATATTATAGATTCTCAGAAAGCATTTCTTTTTGGGGACAAAAAATCATTTCCATTATACAAACAATCCTATTATTCTTCAGGGTTTCATTCCATCTGGCAACCGCCTAAAATAGGTTAAACTAATGGCCTTCTAGCCAAAAGTGTGTCTTGTCGAAAGCTGAACCAGTTTTCGATAATCCCTTATTTTATTATTTTAAAAAATCAACGAAATGAAATCAATATCAAAAATATTGATGGTAATTACTGTATTACTATCAAGTATAAATGGTTTTGCCAAAATCAAACCTGCAAATGAAGTGGCTCAAAACGTCTCTCAACTTACAACTATTTTCGACAACTATTTTTCCATCAAAGACGCACTGATAAGCAGCGATGCGGGTACGGCGGCTACAAAAGCGAAAAGTATGGCTACAGCTATTAAAGCTGTGGACATGGGCAAGCTTTCCACAGAAGAACATAATGTATGGATGAAGGTAGCGAAAGATTTGACCGGTAGTGCAGAAGCGATTTCAAAATCCAAAGACGTTTCAAAACAAAGAGAAGCCTTTAACCTACTTTCCAAAAATATGTATGAACTGGCAAAAGAATCTAAACAAGCTGTACCAGTATATTACCAACATTGTCCAATGTTCAACAATGGCAAGGGAGCAAACTGGCTAAGTAAGGAACCAGCTATCCAAAACCCTTATTACGGCAATAAGATGCTGACTTGTGGAAGTGTTACCGAAACGATTAAATAACAATTAGATGAGGACCGCCCTGATAGCGTTACAGAAAAATTATGCCGAGGCATCCTCTTTTGAAAATAAAGCAACATATATAAATTACATAAATCAATTTTAATTATTAAAAACAGAAATCATGACAATGAAACATTTATTTGTAGGCTTACTAGCCTCATCCGTATTGACCTTGGCAGCATGCAATGGCGCTTCTGAAAAAAAGTCAGAAAGCGACGTCCATATTGAAACAACGGTATCCAACGAAAGCAACGCTGCAAGCGACCAAGGAACTTTTTCGGAACTTTTTTCCCATTACGAGCACCTGACTTTTGCTTTGTCTTCCAATAATGATAAAGAAGCCGCAAATGCAGCTAAAGGCATGCTGGAAGCACTCCCCAAGATTAATACCGAGGGCTTTAGTGCAGAACAGAAAAGCACCTTCGATGACATCGCTGCTGATATTCAGGAACATTCGGAGCACATAGGTGATAACATAGGCAATATCGCTCATCAAAGAGAACATTTAGTGGTTCTGAGCAAGGATTTTTACGATATCGCAAAAGAATTCGGCACCGAAAAGCCCATGTACAAGATTTTTTGCTCGATGTACGATGACAACAATGGAGCATATTGGTTAAGCGATAGCAAAGAGGTCAAAAACCCTTACTATGGTGAAGATATGCTAACATGTGGTGAAGTTCAGGAAGAACTGAAGTAAAAACTCTGATTAAGATTTGAAATTCAAATATCAGGTACCGGTCGATTTCTGTAGGTTGGTATCTGATATTAAAATGTAAACAATGTATATGTTATGCTTAACAAAATTATCAAATATTTTTTGGAGAACCGAGTAATAACACTGTTATTACTTGTGGTTGTCCTTATATGGGGGCTGATTACAGCGCCCTTTAATTGGCATCAAAATGCGTTGCCGAGCGATCCTGTGCCGGTCGATGCGATTCCGAACATTGGGGAGAACCAGCAAATTGTGGCGACCGAATGGATGGGGAGGTCTCCCAAAGATATACAGGAACAGATTACCTATCCACTCACGACCTCCTTACTGGGCATCCCCGGCGTAAAAACGATCCGGAGCAGTTCGATGTTCGGAATGTCCTTCCTCTATGTAATTTTTGAGGAAGATGTAGAGTTTTATTGGAGCCGTTCCCGTATTCTGGAAAAACTGAATTCATTGCCTGCCGGCACATTACCATCCGACGTAACGCCTACACTCGGACCGGATGCCACTGCTTTGGGTCAGGTATTCTGGTACACACTGGAAGGACGAAATCCAGAGACCGGAAAACCTGCCGGTGGCTGGGATCCGGATGAACTGCGTACTGTGCAGGATTTCTATGCAAAATATAATTTGGCAGCATCGGAGGGGGTTTCCGAAGTAGCTTCCATCGGAGGTTTCGTAAAAGAATACCAAGTCGATATCAATCCAGATGCGATGCGCGCATACAATGTATCCGTAATGGATATCATGTCGGCTATCCAAAACAGCAACCTGGATATCGGTGCAGAGACAATCGAAATAAACAAGGCGGAATATCTGGTGCGTGGATTGGGGTATATAAAGAGTGTAAAAGATTTGGAAGATGCCGTGGTCACCGTTCGAAACAATGTACCTGTAAAAATTAAGGATGTTGGTTTTGTCAATTTAGGGCCTTCCACGCGGCGTGGCGGATTGGATAAGGAAGGCGTTGAAGCTGTCGGCGGCGTAGTGGTTGCCCGACATGGCGCAAACCCAATGGCTGTCATCAACAATGTCAAGGAAAAGATTAAAGAAATGGAGGCAGGCTTCCCTCAAAAAACGTTGGCGGATGGTACCATCTCAAAAATTACCGTTGTACCCTTTTACGATCGTTCCGGTTTAATTCAGGAAACGATCGGAACGTTAGAAAATGCGCTGGCACACGAAATACTGATTTGTATTATCGTTGTCATCGTTCTGGTTGTCAATCTGCGAGCATCCATTCTCATATCCAGTATTCTGCCCATTGGTGTGCTGGCGACCTTTATCATCATGAAACAAATGGGAGTCGAGGCAAATATTGTGGCTCTTTCGGGAATCGCAATTGCCATTGGGGTCATGGTAGATATCGGAATCGTCTTTATCGAAGGTATCCTGCGGCATATGGATGAAGAAAAAGCCAAGGGAATTGATAGTCGGGGAAAAGCCTTTATAAACTTGATTTCCCGGGCGGTTTCAGAAGTTTCCGGAGCGTTGTCAACGGCAATGCTCACCACTATCATCAGTTTCTTGCCTGTATTCATGATGGAAGCACAGGAAGGAAAACTGTTCGGTCCATTGGCTTATACCAAAACCTTTGCCTTGGTATCAACGTTTGTATTGGGAATTATCTTATTGCCCACACTGGCGTATTATGTTTTTTCGATCCGGATAAATGGAAATAAAATACGTCGGTTAGCCAACTATGTTTTGGTGGCAGCCGGTATCGGCCTTTGGATCTATTCAGGTATTTTTGTGGTGTTCGCATTGTCCTTGATCGGGATTAACAACCTGTTTACACCCAGGTGGAAAGGAGAGAAAATCGCCAATTACATCAATGTGGGGCTCACACTCATCGTAGCGATGTATTACCTGACCGTCGAATGGTTACCGCTCGGCACACAGGCCAGTACAACACTCAACTTTATATTCGTGTTTTTTGCCATCGGAATTATCCTTGCCATGTTATGGGTATTGGTCATTTACTACGAACAGATTCTGCGTTGGTCACTTGCCAACCGATGGAAGTTCATGGCCATCCCTATCATTACCTTATTATTTGGAATGTTAGCATGGATGGGCGTAGAAAAAAGCTTTGGCTTTGTGGCCAATGGCATAGAGAAGACAGGCTGGAAATCTTTCCGGGAGACGGCATTCTGGCAAAAATCAACGGAAACATTTCCGGGTATCGGAGAAGAATTTATGCCCAGCCTGAATGAAGGGGCTTTCTTGTTAATGCCTACCAGTATGCCGCATACAGGCATTGAACAAAACCTGCAATTGATCAGGACACTGGACAAACGTATTCAAAACATACCGGAAGTCGAACTAACCGTAGGTAAATGGGGGCGTGTAAATTCGGCACTCGATCCAGCGCCCACACAGATGTTTGAAAATACGATCAATTATATCCCGGAATTTTATCTGGATGAAGACGGACACCGTGAACGGTTCCAAGTAAACAGTTCCGGAGAATTCGTCCTGAAAGGCGACAAAACTTATGCAGTTTCTGATGGTTTCCGCCCCATTCCAAGGGACAGTTTGATTGAAGATAAAAGCGGGAAATTCTTTCGAAGATGGCGGCCTGAAATTAAAAAGGCAGATGATATATGGCAAGAGATCGTGAATGTTTCACACCTGCCGGGCTTGACCTCTGCACCCAAGTTACAACCCATAGAAACAAGAATGGTGATGCTTTCCACGGGAATGAGAGCACCGATGGGATTAAAGGTTTCCGGTCCGGATCTTGAATCCATTGAAACAGGTGGCAAGGTGTTAGAAGCTGCCTTAAAAGATATCCCATCGATTATGCCCTCGACCGTTTTCTACGACCGGGCCGTCGGCGCACCCTATATCGAAATCCATCTAAACAGGGATAAAATGGCCAGATACGGTCTTACTGTTGCCGAGCTTCAGGAAGTAATCAGTGCAGCCGTAGGCGGTATGACATTGACCAGCACGGTCGAAGGTCGGGAACGGTTCCCGGTTCGCCTGCGCTATCCGCGTGAGTTGAGAGATGATCCTGAAGCTTTAAAAAAAATAATCATCCCTACAGCCACTGGCGCACAGATCCCATTGGGGGATGTAGTAGACATCGAGTACGCCAAGGGTGCACAGATGATCCAAAGTGAAAATACGTTTTTGTTAGGCTATGTCATCTTTGACAAAATAAGCGGTAAAGCTGAAGTTGAAGTCGTCCGTGAAGCCGATCAAATCTTACAGGAAAAAATCGCATCCGGAGAACTAAGTTTGCCTAACGGAGTGACTTATAAATTTGCTGGCAATTATGAACAACAAGAGCGTGCAGCAACACGATTGATGCTGATCATACCATTGAGTTTATTGGCGATATTAATTATTCTCTATTTTCAATTCAGAACGATTACAGCCTCGTTAATCCATTTTTCAGGTGTTTTTGTGGCACTTGCAGGAGGCTTCATTTTGTTATGGCTCTATGGACAGCCTTGGTTTATGGACTTTTCTGTCGGAGGGACGAATATGCGGGATCTGTTCCAGATGCACAGCATCAATCTCAGCATCGCCGTCTGGGTAGGTTTTATCGCCCTGTTCGGACTGGCGACGAGTGATGGTGTATTAATGGGAACATACATCCACGATACATTTGAAGCACGGAACCCCAGAACAAAAGATGAAATACGGGAAGCAGTCATATACGCAGGCTTAAAGCGTGTCAGACCGGCAGCGATGACCACTGCTACAGCACTGATCGCCTTACTGCCTGTCCTGACCTCTACCGGTAAAGGTGCGGAAATCATGGTACCAATGGCCATCCCGACTTTCGGCGGCATGCTGATCCAATCCATGACCATGTTTGTGGTTCCGGTATTCCAGTGCTGGTGGAGGGAATCTGCCACTAAAAAAGAAAATAGAAAAAATAATAAAAATATAGCGAATGAAAACGAATAAGATAAATCGGTATATAACCGTGGCTGTATTAACAAGCTTAAGCATTTTTTCGCAAGCTTTAGCCCAAGACTACCCCACCGATTCGCTGTCCTATTATATACAAGTCGCAATCGAAAATAATCCGGGTGTAAAATCACAAAAGTATGCGCATGAGGCATACCTTGAAAAAATTCCGCAAGCCGGAGCATACCAAGACCCCGAATTGTCCTTGGAAGCATATACGATGCCTATGGAAATTATAGGAGGGCGTTCTATTGGAAATGTGAGCTTGATGCAAATGTTTCCATGGTTTGGCACGAGAAAAGCAGCTCGCACAGAGGCTACACATATGGCCAATATGCAAGATCAACAGTATCGGGAAGCCATAAATAATCTGATCCTTCAGGTCAGCACACAGTGGTACACGATGCAAAAATTGAACGAGCAACTCAAGAATAATCAGGAAAACCAAGTGTTTCTAAAACAATTGGAACAATTGGCAATACGGAAATTCTCTGCGCCCTCAAGCACCTCACAATCAAGTGTAGCACCCGTCGTAAGCAGTAATACGCCTTCCTCACCAACCAGATCTAGTGCTTCATCGGGTATGGGAGGGATGAGTATGGGAGGAGGCAATTCAGCTCCTGCTACTAATCAGAATATGAGTATGCCGTCCGGTGGTGGCATGGGA
>NZ_DATGTT010000091.1:0-31143 GCF_035301675.1 Lentibacillus sp.
CCTCCGCCGCAAGCCGCGAGGGCGAATAGGGCAATTAACAGTATCAGCAGGAATAGTAAACGTTTCATTTAGAATCTCCTTTCCTGGCATATTACTGTCAATTTAACCGGGAAACCAAGCTTTTAAACGGCAGCGATCATAATTCATTCGAAATTACTATGACGTGGTGCAGCAGTCTTATGATTCGAATGTCCTGATCAGCTAGGTTGTGCACAACCACGATATCGCGCGGCCGCGGCACAATTTCGCGCGACATCACGACAAATTCGTGCGATAGCCATGGAATTTCGCGCGAGGGACACACCAAATCGCGCGAGGGACACACCAAATCGTGCGAGGGAGGCATCAAAACGATCGAACCGCTGCTCAAATCGTGCGAGAGCGCCATCAAATCGATCGATCCGCAGCCCAAATCGATCGATCCGCAGCCCAAATCGATCGACATCCCCATCAAACCGTGCGAGAACAACACTAATTCGTGCGACCGCCTTACACCCGATAAGAATCTGACATCTCAATAAACTCGCGCACCGCATATGGCATGTATTTATCCTTGTTCCAGACCATGCCGAGCTCCAGATTAACGACAGGCTGTGTGAAAGGAATCGCGACAAGCTGATCATTGTCAATGTGGCTGCAGATGCGGCTTGGCAGCAGGGTACTTCCTAGTTTGGCTTCGACCATTTCAATCATAAAGTCTTTCTGTGAGCTTTCGCAGACGACTTTCGGGTCAAACCCATAATAGGCGCAGGCCTCCATAATCCTGTCATGCAGCGAAAAGTCATGCCGGTACAAAATGAGCGGCTCGTTTTCGATATCGGCAAAATCAAGCGCAGTCTCATCGGCGAGCGGATTGTCTTTATGCACCATCAGCATCAGGGGGTCTTTTAATAATTGAATCGTTTCCAGGTTTTCCTCTTTTGCCGGCGTATTGCAGATCAAACCAATGTCCAGTTCGCCTTCACTGACGCCCTGTCTGATTGCGTTTGAGCCGACCTCTGTCAATAACAGCTCAATCAACGGATACGTTTCTTTGTAGCGGCTGATGAATGGGGCGAAAAAAGCGGCACCGATGATCGGAGGGATGCCGATTTTGATTTCGCCTTTCTTTACATCAATCACATCATCCATTTCAGATGTGAGATTTTCAAATGAATCAAGCACTTTTAGCGCGCTGACCAAAAAAGCTTCACCCGCATCGGTCAATTTCAGCTGATGTGCACCGCGGTCAAACAGCGGCGCATCGAGTTCCCGTTCAAGATTTTTGATCGTTTTGCTCAGTGACGGCTGGGAGATATGAAGTGTTTCAGCCGCCCGTGTGACATTTTTTTGCCGTGCAACTTCCGCAAAACATGTCAATTGTCTGATGTCCATATGAAACGCCGCCCCTTCATATATCTATGGTTAAGCCTATTATACGTCAAGGTATAGCCAAAAGGAATAGTGTTCATGCAAAACATGTATTTTAGTTTTTGCCCTGGTCGTATTAAACTAAAGTAAAGGACAAAGGGGAGGATTCAGGGATGACAGACTATATCAAGTCGGGCAATTTGCAAGTCGCCAAGGAACTTTATGATTTTGTCAATTCACAAGCGCTGCCGGGGACTGGGCTGGACGAAGCAACATTCTGGCAGGATCTCGAAAAGCTTGTCACTGATCTGACGCCGAAAAATCAAGCATTGCTGGATGAACGGGAGTCCATGCAAAAGCAGATTAATACATGGCATAAGATGAACAATGCGTTTGATTTGGACACGTATAAAACGTTCCTTGAAGATATCGGCTATTTGGAGCCTGAAGTGGATGATTTCAAGATTACGACTGAAAATGTTGATGAGGTCATCACCAGGCAGGCGGGACCACAGCTTGTTGTGCCGATTGATAATGCGCGTTACGCGTTGAACGCTGCCAATGCACGTTGGGGATCGCTTTATGATGCATTGTACGGCACCGATGTGATCAGTGAAGAAGACGGCGCTGAGAAGTCCGGTTCGTACAATCCTGTCCGTGGTGAAAAAGTAATCGCATATGCCAAAAACTTCCTTGATGAACATACACCGCTCGAGAACGCCTCACATAAAGATGCCACCAAGTATACGGTCAATGATGGCAAACTCAGTTTGACACTTGAAAACGGCCAGACGACCGGCCTGAAAGATGGGGCACAATTTGCCGGCTACCAGGGTGCTGCCAATAAGCCGGAAGCCATTTTACTCGAGAATAACGGGCTGCACATTGAAATTCAGATTGATGCACACCACCCAATCGGCAAAACGGATCCCGCCGATGTTAAAGATGTATTTATGGAATCCGCAACGACAAGCATTATGGACTGTGAAGACTCGGTCGCTGCTGTAGATGCTGAAGACAAGACGCTTGTTTATCGTAACTGGCTCGGCTTGAACCGAGGCGATTTGACGACGACCTTTTCGAAAAATGGAAAAGATGTGGCGCGCAATTTGAATCCTGACCGTACGTATACGAGCCCGGGCGGTGGTGAAATCAGCCTGACCGGACGTGTCCTCATGTTCGTCCGCAATGTTGGCCACCTGATGACGAACAATGCCATTCTTGATGAAAATGGCGACGAAGTGTTCGAGGGGATTATGGACGGTGTGTTTACGAGCCTGATGGCAAAGCACAGCCTGCTCGGCAACGGACCGTATCAAAATTCCCAGACCGGCTCTGTTTACATTGTCAAGCCGAAAATGCACGGATCAAAAGAAGCAGCGTTTGCCAATGAACTCTTTGCACGTGTCGAGAATATACTCGATATGGAGCGGAACACCCTGAAAATCGGCTTGATGGATGAAGAACGCCGCACGACCCTGAATCTAAAAAACTGCATTCATGAAGTGCGCGAACGCGTGGTCTTCATCAACACCGGATTTCTCGATCGAACGGGTGATGAAATCCATACGTCAATGGAAGCCGGCCCGATGATCAAGAAAGGTGAAATGAAAGCATCAACCTGGCTAAACGGCTATGAAAAAAATAATGTCAACGTCGGCCTTGATGCCGGTCTGAGAGGCAGAGCACAAATTGGCAAAGGCATGTGGGCGATGCCGGAGTTGATGGCTGATATGCTTGAGAAAAAGATTGGCCATTTGAAAGCGGGCGGCAACACAGCGTGGGTACCGTCACCTACAGCCGCGACCTTGCATGCATTGCACTACCATCAGGTGGATGTGAAAGAAGTTCAGACGGAGATTGAGAACAATGTGCAGGACTATCGTGATGATATTTTACAGCTGCCGCTTGCGGTGGATACGAATTGGTCCGCTGATGAGATTCAAGAGGAAATGGACAACAGCTGCCAGACACTGCTTGGCTATGTTGTGCGCTGGGTTGAGCAAGGCGTCGGCTGTTCAAAGGTCCCTGACATTAATGACGTTGCGCTGATGGAGGACCGCGCGACATTGCGCATCTCCAGCCAGATGCTCGCCAACTGGCTTTATCATGACATTTGCACCGAGGAGCAAATGATGGATGCGTTGAAGCGGATGGCCAAAATTGTCGATAAGCAAAATGCCGGCGATCCGGCATATCGTCCGATGGCGTCCGATTATGACAGTTCGGTCGCATTCCAGGCCGCGTGTGACCTGGTGTTTAAAGGACGCGAGCAGCCGAGCGGTTATACCGAGCCCATTCTGCATAAGCGCCGGTTGGAGGCGAAGGAAAAACAAGCATTGAATACGGCAAGATAAATCGTCAGCAGGAAATGAGAGGGGATTTTTAAGGCGTGCAGCCTGCCCTCTCAACTTTCCTGCTGTTTTTTGTGGGATTGGGGGCGGCTATTCCATCAAGCATGGACTTGATTGGGAGTTTCTGGATTTAGCGCGGTGGCGCCCCCGTGAAATCGCGCGACTATCGGAGGATTTCGCGCGAGGGTGGCGCAAAATCGCGCGACGTCCCACGGATTTCGCGCGAGATTGGCACAAAGTCGCGCGTGGCTGTCCGAATTTCGCGCGAGGGTGTCTTGAAATCGCGCGACATAGCATGCATTTCGCGCGGTACATGTGTGGAAAATCGATCGAGCGGCGGGTGCAATCGATCGAGTGGGGCGGAATTTCGATCGAGGGAGCCTTGGAATCGATCGAGTAGAGGGTAATTTCGATCGAGAGTGCCATCAACTCGTGCGAGAGCACCACCAACTCAACATCACTGCCAACAACAACCCAGCAGCCCGCCTCCATCTTATTTGTCGAATAAAAACGCAAGGGCCCGTATCACAATAATTTTTGCATTATTTAAAAAATAATATTGACTTTCAACTATGACACTGGTTAACTATAGACAACATCACTGCATCCAAAACGCATGATTACAAAAGTTTACATTGACTAAGGGAAAGGGGGATTCCCATTGGGTACATCAACAATCGAAACAGTTGTACCGAAAGACCAAATAAAACAGAACGAAGCGGACCATCCGCTGGGGAATAGCGGCCGGCAAGAAATTGAAGCCCATTCCGAAGACGATATTTCGAATGTCCTGCGCTATGCGAATGAACACGAAAAAACCGTTAACATCATATCGGGCGGTACGAAGCGGGGTTATGGCGGGACGATGAAAGAGGCAGATATTTTGTTGTCACTCGCGGGCTATAAGGGTGTTGTTGAACATTCGGTTGGTGATTTGACGCTGACCGTCAGACCTGGAACGACATTAAAGGAGATTTCCGACCGGTTGGCGGAACACGGGCAGTGCCTTGCGCTTGACCCGTCATGGCCGGAACTGGCGACGATTGGAGGGATTATTTCCGCAAATGAAAGCGGTCCCAGGCGGCTGCTTTACGGCTCAGCGAGAGACCTCGTTATCGGAACACGGATTGTTTATGCGGACGGTCGTGTCATCCGGACGGGCGGAAAAGTGGTTAAAAACGTGGCGGGTTATGATATGAACAAACTGTTTATCGGCGCAATGGGGACGCTGGGCATTATTAGTGAAATCACGCTTAAATTGCGCCCGCTTCCCAAATATGAGGGGCTTTCATTGCTGCATTTTCCAGATGATCGTGAGCAGGAGATACATGATTTCGCCAAGCGCATCCTGGACTCGATGATGGAGCCGGTTTCACTTGAAGTATTGACACCACCAACAGCTGAAAAATTAACCGGCAAACGACAATATACACTGGCGATTGCGTTTGAAGATCAGGAAAAAGCCGTCAGTCAGCAGGAAAAATGGGTGGCAGACAACTTGCCATCAGGTGTCGAGCAGACGATCCTGCATGAACAAAATGCAAGTGAGTGGTGGGATGCGTTCCGCCGCCAGAGCCCGAATGGTCACAACGATGGCACAGATGACACCATTACACAGGCCGCTTTGAAAATCGGCAGCCTGCCTTCAGACGTTCCCGGCAATTTAAAAAAAGCAGAAGAGCTCGCTGAAACGCATCATGTTTCCGTGGAAGGGCATGGCGGCGCCGGGCATGGGATTTCGCGCATCTACATCAACGGGCTTTCGGAAGATATCATTGCCTATATAAAAGCGCTAAGGTCAGAAGCAGAAAAGAAGCAGGGGTATGCTGTTTGCACGCATTTGCCTTACGCACTTAGGGCAGCAGCTGATGTGTGGGGCGAAAAACCGGCTTATTTTTCGTTGCTGGACGGTATTAAACGGACAAATGATCCAAAAAAACTCTTGAACCGGCAGCGGTTTGTAGGAGGGATTTAAATGAGCATTGGCTTAGTGAATATGCTGAGCGGCGGCAAGGCTAAACAATCGAATGCTGCGACCGTCACGAAAGACCATCAACCGGAAAAGACTGAGCCGGCTTGCCAGTCGAATCCGCTTGGCAATTACATCTGGGATGATGTTCCTGATGCAACGAAATGGGCTGACTGTGTTCATTGCGGCTTGTGTCTGGAGGCTTGCCCGACGTATCAGGAAACGGGTGAGGAACAGAATTCACCAAGGGGCCGGGTTTACTTAATCAAATCGGTGGCAGAAGGCAAAATCGGTCTTGATGAAGCGTTTGCCGATCCTGTTTATAATTGCCTCGACTGTCGTGCATGTGAAACCGCCTGTCCGGCAAACGTTCAGGTCGGCGGTCTGATTGAGGAAGCGCGCGGACAAATCAATCAGTCAATGCCATTGTCAGGTGTTTCCGGTACGTTTAAAAAGACGGTGCTGAACCAATTTTTCCCGCATAAGAAGCGGATGGAAAAGCTGGGCGGTCTGATGCGGTTTTACCAAAAGAGCGGTTTGCAAAAAGCGGCTAGAAAAGCAGGCGTTCTCAGCGTGATGCCGGATCACTTAAAGGACATGGAGGCGACACTTCCGAAAGCGGGAAAACCGATTTTAGGCAGGTATCCTGAAGTTATTCCGGCAGAAGGCAAGACAAAAGGGCGCGTTGCTGTCCTGACAGGCTGCATCATGGATGTCATGTTCAATGACGTGAACAAATCGACGGTCCGCGTGCTGACGCATAATGGATTCGAGGTGGGTCTGCCGCCTGACCAGGGCTGTTGCGGCGCACTTCATATTCACGCCGGTGAACGGGATACAGGGAAAGAGCTTGCCAAAAAGAACATTGAGGCGTTCAAAGACTACGATAAAATTCTCGTGAATGCGGCAGGCTGCGGCTGTGCGCTTCAGGAGTATGATGAACTGTTCAGAAATGATCCGGAGATGCTGCCGCTTGCGAAAGAATTTTCCGCAAAAGTTGAGGATATTACCAAGTTTCTGTACGACAATGATTTCAAACGCCCTCACTCTGAAGTGAATACAACCGTGACGTATCATGATGCATGTCATCTGGCGCACGGGCAAGGTGTACGATCTGAACCGCGGCAAATCTTAAATGACATCCCGGGGGTTGAGACGGTTGACTTGCCTGATGCGGACCGGTGCTGCGGCAGTGCGGGCATCTATAATCTGACCCATCCCGAGATGGCTGGAAAATTGCTTGACCGCAAAATCGATGATATGCCGGATAATATTGATATGGTTTCGATGGGCAATCCCGGCTGTATGCTGCAGATCGCGATGGGTGTGCAGAAATACGGCCGAAAAGAAAAAGTCGTTCATACCATTCAGCTTCTTGATTGGGCGTATGAGAAAGATAAGCAGAAAATGCACGAATACGAATTATAATAAGCACACAGAAAGCGGGTGAAATGGATGTTTCGAAAAAAGCGTAACAAACAAAAACCGGATACTGCCGTCAAGCAGTTGATGGGCATTGTCGGTGAAGAGAATGTGCTTTATTTGAAAGAAGATCTCCTGGCCTATGAGTGTGACGGCTATACGCTGGAACGAGGCATGCCTCGGGCGGTCGTGTTTGTCCGGAATACACAGCACGTCTCGGATGTCGTCAAGCAGTTGAATGAGTTGGAAATCCCGTACATTGCACGCGGCGCGGGAACAGGCTTAAGCGGTGGTGCGACACCAATGGGCGGTGAAGTGATCATCAGCCTTGTCCGTATGAAACGGCTGCTTCACCTTGACTTGGAAAACCGCCAGGCCGTTGTTGAACCGGGGTATATCAATTTGAAACTGACCCAGTCGATTTCCGATAAAGGCTACTATTATGCACCGGACCCGTCGAGTCAGTATGCTTGCACGATTGGCGGCAATGTTGCCGAAAATTCCGGTGGCGCCCACTGTCTAAAATACGGTGTGACCACCAATCATATTTTGGGGCTTGAAGTGGTTTTGCCGAGCGGAGAGATTATTGAAATCGGCAAAAGCGGTGTACCGGATCAGCCAGGGTATGATCTGCTCGGTCTTCTCACCGGTTCGGAAGGGACACTTGGCATTGTGACAAAGATTACCGTCAACATATTGAAAAATCCGGAAGGCAAGAAAACGGTCTTAGCTTATTTTGACGATATTGATGATGCAAGTCAGGCGGTGTCAGACATTATTGCAACTGGCATCATCCCGGCGGCGCTCGAGATGATGGATCAGATTGCGATTGAAGGTGTCGAGGCATCAGCCTATCCGGTCGGGCATCCAAGTGACATCGCGGCATTTCTCTTGATTGAAGTTGACGGCATTCAAGCGGGAATCGACGACCAGATTAATGAAATTTTGACGGTGTGCAAAAGCAATCATGTGCGCGACGTGAAAGTGGCCAAGGATGAGGCGGAGCGCAGCATGTGGTGGGCCAACCGCAAAATGGGTTTCGGCGCGATGGGTGCGATTTCGCCGGACTACCTTGTCCAGGATGGTGTCATTCCAAGGACCCGCCTGCCTGAAGTGCTCGCAAGCATTAACGCTATCAGCCGGAAATACGAACTGCGGATTGCGAATATTTTTCATGCGGGCGACGGGAACCTGCATCCGCTTATTTTGTTTGATGCGAGTGTTCCCGGTGAAAGCGACCGGGCTTCCAAAGCAGGCTCGGAATGCTTGCAAGTCTGTGCGGATGTTGGCGGGTCAATTACCGGGGAACATGGTGTCGGCATTGAAAAGTCAGCTGAAATGCGATTTATTTTCAGTGACGAAGAAATGGCAGCCCAAACCGATATCCGGCATGTTTTCAATCCGGACGACTTGCTGAATCCGGGGAAATTGTTCCCTGAGCCGGGACGCTGTGTTGAAGTGAAGCATGAAGAAAAGAAAGAAGCCATTGGATAAAGTGAAATGTCATTTATTGGTATCGTGTGAATTGGCGATGAACTCGCACGATACCAACCCGGAGTCACGTGATTAAGCGTCCTTAACATAAAAACTGATATGGGCGTCTAGCCTATATCAATCAGAAGGAGCAAATACAGTGAAATTTATTAGATTCAAACCAAAAAACAACCAAACCATTTTACAGGGCATCATAACAGATCACGGTATCCAGCAAATTGAAGGCGATATGTTTACCGATTGGGAGCTAACCGAAAGTATCTACAGTCCAGACAATATTGAATTTTTGAAACCGCTTACACCAAGGCATGTAATTGGCATCGGTGCAAACTATGTTGCGAAACCGGATGATTTACCTGCTGAAGCGCCTGAGTTGCCCGTGTTTTTCTACAAACCGGTTTCGTCGGTCGTTGGAAGCGGAAAATCAATTGTTATTCCACAAGGGATCAGCGAAGTGAAATTTGAGTCGGAGTTGGCGGCTGTGATTGGGAAAACGGCCAGCAATCTTGCCGAAGAAGAAGTTACTGATCACATTTTTGGTTATACCGTGGGCAATGACGTGACGGCGCCGCATTATTTTCATGAAGACGGTCATTGGATGGTGGGCAAATCATTCGACACGTTCACACCCCTTGGTCCCTATATCGAAACCGAATTTGACCTGGATAATGCACACGTTGAGGCATACTTAAACGGTGAAAAGAAGCAGGACAGTCCAACAGCGAACATGATTGTCTCAATAAGGAAAATGATTGCTTACTTATCCGGTGTAATGACACTGGAACCTGGTGATGTCATTTTAACGGGCAGTCCGATTGGAGCGGAAATGATGAAAGCCGGGGATGAAATTGTTTGCAGCATTGACGGCATCGGAGAACTTCATAACCTTGTCGAGCAAAAAGTAAATGTTCACTTACAGCAAAAATGACTGTCCGCGTGAGGCGGATCGCGTGCATAAGTCATGCTGCTGTTTGCGATAGTGAAACTTCCATCAATGGGAGTGTTTTATCCTACAACTGATGGTTAGTTGAGCGAATCGGGCATTAGATGCGGTATAAATATTAAAAAGGGAGGAATTTACCTTGGGAACTGGAATCTTAGCTTTTCTCGCTTTGCTTCCGATTATCGCTGTTGCTGTATTTCTGGTGGGTCTTAAATGGCCCGCTAGTAAAGCCATGCCGATCTCCTACATTGTGGCCGTTCTGTTGGCGCTCTTTGTTTGGGATGTGGCGTTCCCGCAGGTCGCAGCTGCTTCTGTCAATGGACTCGTCGTTGCTGTTACGCTGTTATTCATTATTTTCGGTGCGATCCTGCTCTTGAACACACTGCAGGAAAGCGGCGGGCTTCACACCATTCGCCGCGGTTTTACGGATATAACCCCGGACCGTCGCATACAGGTCATCATCATTGCATGGCTTTTCGGTTCATTTATTGAAGGAACTGCAGGCTTTGGAACGCCGGCAGCTGTCGCCGTACCACTAATGGTGGGGCTCGGCTTTCCGGCAATGGCCGCTGTTGTTTCCGGTATGATCATTCAGAGTACGCCTGTCTCATTCGGGGCAGTCGGGACGCCGATTGTTGTTGGGGTCGGTTCAGGTGTCGAACCGCTCACCCAGATTACAGACGTTTCAAGTTTCGTATTTGGTCTTGCCGGAAAAGTCGCCTTGCTCCATACGCTTGCGGGTATACTGGTTCCGCTATTTTTAGTCGGGATGTTGACACGATTTTTTGGAAAAAACAAATCATTCAGTGAAGGACTTCAGGTATGGAAATTCGCGGTTTTTGCCGCACTTGCCATGACGCTTCCCTACTTATTGGTTGCCTACACAATGGGTCCGGAATTCCCGGCTATGTTCGGCGGCTTAATCGGACTCGCGATTGTCGTTCCGGCTGCGAAAAAAGGGTTCTTAATGCCGAAAGAAGGCGAAGAATGGGATTTCGAACCTAAAGACCGGTGGGACCCGCTTTGGAATGGTAAGGTTGAGCTGAAGCAGAGTGATGTCAATGCCGGAAAAATCAGCATGTGGCGTGCATGGTCACCATATCTGCTGATCGCTCTTCTTCTGATCATCTCAAGATTGACCCCGCTTGGTGAATGGCTCCAGGCTGCCGTCATCCGGATTCCAAATCTCTTCGGTACGGAAATTACAGCCGAATGGGAAATTCTCTATTCACCAGGATTCATTTTCATCGTTGTCGCTGTGCTGACATACTTTATGCATAGCATGAAACCAAAGGAATTTGCCACCGCCTGGAAGGATTCGGGCAAAAACATGATTGCAGCCAGTACAGCACTTGTTTTTACGGTGCCAATGGTGCAAGTCTTTCTGAACACGGATGGCGGCGCAGCAGGCTATCAGGAAATGCCGCTCATTCTAGCCGAAGCCGCCGCAAATTTGGGTGGTGAGCTGTATCCGATCTTTGCAACATTCATCGGGGGGCTTGGCGCGTTTGTGGCCGGGAGCAATACGATCAGTAACATGATGTTTTCCTACTTCCAATTTGGAGTCGGTGAAAATATCGGTGGCAGTGCAACATGGATGGTTGCTCTCCAGGCGGTCGGCGGAGCAGCCGGCAACATGATCTGTGTGCATAACGTCGTTGCCGCATCCGCTGTCGTTGGCCTTGTCGGCAAAGAAGGCCACGTCATCCGTAAAACCCTGCTTCCATTTGTGTATTACGCACTGCTCGCAGGCTCCATCGGGTATTCAATCATGTGGACAGCCGATAAAGGTATTTTTAACATCGGATCGATATTGGCCGTCATCATCTGGGGTATAGCCATTTACTTCATTGCAACGAACAAAAAGCGTCTGGCCGCGCTTGAGCGGAAGAGCATTGCTTAATGAGTGCGATTGTAAAATAATAATGCAGTCCTGTCCGGGTTGGATGGGGCTGTATTATTTTGGGCTGCAGAAGAGTTTCGATTGATTGAGCAGAATGTATTGATCGGTCGGGCGAGAGCCTGGGTTATAACCGCCAACCTTGTGCGAGAACGGCATTCATTTGTGCGACAGCAAGTTTAACTTGTGCGGGGGCGTTACGAACTCGTGCGGCAGAAGCTCAAACTTGTGCGAGAATCGCCCTAACTTGTGCGAGAGCACCCGAAACTTGTGCGAGAGCCGAATCAAAACGTGCGGCACAGCAACTCAAACGTGCGAGAGCCGAATCAAAACGTGCGGCACAGCAACTCAAACGTGCGAGACCCGCCCAGAGTCGTGCGATAATGGTCTCAAGTCGTACGATAGACTCCTTACTCGACAGAAACCTGGTTTTGTATCGACAAGACCAGGTATTTTTTTGGTCAATAACTGTTATTTTGATAAAAAACGAAAAAAGTACTAGGCATAATGGCAGGAAAATTATTGAAAAAGTGGAAAAACAATACTTAAGTTACATAGACCTCCATATCCTGAGTTGATATTCTATTAATAAGATTTAAATTATTGGAAAATATATAACAAATCATGAGGATGTTGTCTTAACGACCATTTTTTTGCCGAATGACGATTTTTAAATTGGTATGACAGTCGAGCAATTTCATTAATGTTCAATTAACTTCTTTGAGCCCTCTTGAAAAATAGATTTAACCGTAAAGTTTCCCCGTATAGAAGATTTAATAAGTATCTCGAATGGTTGATAGATAATCCATTCATCATATCTATTATACGCCATTTGGAAGGTGTTTATATGAGAGACCGCAGTTCAACAAAACGGAACCAAAATAAACGACTTACAACCCTTTTCTTTAAGTTGTTTGCTGTGGTTTATTTATCTTTTTGCATCGCTTTCCTGCTAGCTTCACCGACGACCGCCTATTTCCAAGACTTTGAAAGCGCATTTACTAATATTTCAGCTGCCGATAATTTTGGTGAAGGTCAAGATGAATCAGATAAAACCGCCAGTGATGAGCGGGACAAGCCTCAAACAGCCGCTACAGAAGGTCAACAACAAGAAAATCGGCACGAAGCTGCAAAACAAGCTGAACAGAGCGAGAAGTCAGATGAAAAGTCATCCTCTAAACAGGGCGCAGAAAAGAAAATAGAAAAGACATCAGATCAATCCAAAAAAGATAAGGCAGAACCATCTCCAAAGAATGAAGGCAAGCAAACAGAAAAAGAGACAGATACCGAGGAAGAATCGGCCTCAGCTGAAACCGATGCTGAAAATACATCAGATGAATCAACAGAGTCAAAAGTGGATCGGAGTGATAAGGATGCGAAAAATCCTGAGAGTGGTTAATCACATCACCACGTTTTTGATATTTGTTTTGTTAATAACAACCGCGGTTATGGTGATTTCTTTCAGAGCTTCGGGAGGGGAAGCGGATCTTTTCGGTTATCAATTCAAAACAGTCCTGTCCGGCTCTATGGAACCCGGAATAAAGACAGGATCCATTATATCGATCGAAAAAGGTGGTGATATGACACGATTTGAACGTGGTGATGTGATCACTTACAGAACACCCGAGAGTATGCTCATTACCCATCGAATTGCTGAGGTGATAGGAGATGGTGAGCAGTATATCACCAAAGGGGACAACAATGAGGAGGCTGATTCAGAACCAATTCTGGCGCAAAATGTTGTTGGAAAATATACGGGATTCACGGTACCGTATATCGGCTATGCGATGAATTTTGCCAGTACGTCAAAAGGTGCTGCAATGATGCTCATACTACCCGGCTTATTACTGATCGGCTACTCGGTCATTACCATTTGGCGTGTGCTGCAGCAATTAGATGACTCCAAAGCGGCTGAAAAACATTAAATCGTTTGTAATGTTCATAGATACCCAGTCTATGAGCATTTAAATAAATATCCCTGGATAACAGGGGAAAATATAAAGGAGGTATTTTTATGGGTATTAAAAAACAATTAGGAATGGGCGTGATGACAGCGGCGCTCGGTTTGTCATTGATCGGAGGAGGGACGTATGCGTATTTCAGTGACAGCGAGACAACAAACAACACGTTTGCGGCCGGAACTCTCGACTTGGCTGTTGAACCGACGCAGGTGATTGAAGTCGACAATATCCAGCCCGGTGATTCAATGACCCGCGATTTTGAACTGCAAAATAACGGTTCATTGACGATCGACAAGGTGCTGTTGGAAACCGATTATGCCATAACAGATGCAGAGGGAGACAACACTGGTGATTTTGGAAGTCATATTCAAGTCGAGTTTTTATACAACGCTGATAAACTGGATGAAGTCATTTACCAAACAACTTTGGCCGAACTGAAAAACATGTCACCGGAAGCTGTCAATGAACATGTTTTTGATCCGCTGCTTGAGGATGGACTCGAACCCGGATCGCTTGATGATCTCGTTGTCAAGTTCAATTTTATCGATAACGGAGAAGATCAAAATCAATTCCAGGGTGATTCTTTAAATCTCGAGTGGACATTCAATGCACAACAGGCAGCAGATGATGAAGAATAATGATTGATTTTAACAGAGCTGTGCCATAAGTCATGAAAGCCTATTATGGCCAGCTTTTTCATGCGTTGTATATCAATCGTTATAAAAAATCAAGGCGAAAGGAGAGAGTGAAATGAAGAAATTAGTCCAGCTTCTAAGTTACATGTTAGTGTTCGTTCTTCTTCTTGCAGCGCCAGTCACGATTTTAGCACAATCATCAACTCAACAAGATAAGGAACCAGCTGATAGTCTGGATGACGCGAATCAACAGTTGGTTCAGCAGAAAATCACGCAAATGACCCCGGAAGAGAAAATCGGGCAGCTTGTGATGCCCTCCACCCACGATAACGAAAATAACATGCCAAATGAAGCCACAAAAGAGCTGATAAAAGAATACAAAGCCGGTTCTGTCATTATTTATGGAAATCGGGATGCCAGTACCACAGCTGAATACAATAATCAGCTCCAAGAGTGGGCATCGGAAACAAGTATGAGCATCCCATTATTTTCAACGGCTGATCTTGAATACGGTGTTAATCAGCATGTCACAGATGCTACAGCTTTTCCGCGTCAAATGGGAATTGCAGCGACGAGAGATTTAAAAGCAGCGAAGGAAATGGCGGGTGTCGCGGCGCAAGAGATGAAAGCGACAGGCTTTAACTGGAACTATTCCCCACTTGCTGATGTGAACACCAATCCGAATAATCCGGTAATTGGCGTACGGTCATTTGGGGAAAATACAGAGCTTGTTTCAGATATGACTGTTGCGCAAGTAGAAGGCTATCAGGAAAACGGCGTATTATCGACGCCAAAGCATTTTCCTGGGCATGGGGATACGAGTGAGGATTCACACCATGGTCTTCCTGCTGTTACTTATGATCGGGAAACGCTGGAAGAGGTCCATCTTCCGCCCTTCCAAGCTGCCATCGATGCTGGTGCCGACTCGATTATGACGTCACATGTCATCATTGAAGCCATCGATCCGGAGCTTCCGGCCACATTGTCAAAGGATGTTTTGACCGGATTGCTTCGTGAAGAGATGGGTTTTGACGGGATTATCGTGACGGATGCGATGTCCATGGGTGCCATCGATGAACAATGGGGTGCGGGAGAAGCAGCCGTGATGGCTGTTAAGGCAGGTGCCGATATCATCATGGCTACAGGCACACTTGAACAACAAAAAGAAACATTTACAGCCCTGCAGGAAGCCTATGAATCTGGTGAACTTTCAGAGGAACGCCTGGACGAATCCGTTGAACGTATCCTTGCAACAAAAGTGAGATATGGGCTTTTTGATAATCGTTATGTCGATCCAGAGGAAGCGACAGACGTTGTGAATACGAAATCCCACAAAGAATTGGCAAAAAGCATGGCACAGGACTCGATGACACTCGTGAAAAATGACGATACATTGCCGTTTGATCCTCAATCCAATGAATCTACGTTTGTTGTTGGTCCGGAGATATACAACCAAAGTTATTACATTGAAGATATAGCTGATGCCGTTCAGGCAAAGACAAACGGAGAAGTTGAACGTTATGTCACTTCTGCAAATCCATCCGATAGTGAAATTGATGAAGCCGTTCAGCAAGCCGAAAAAGCAGATCGGATCATTGTTCCCACTTTCTCTGCCAGTGAACTTTCAGACGGGCAAAGCCAATTGGTCAATGCCCTTGAGGGAACAGAAAAACCTGTCGTGTCCATATCTTTAGGCTTGCCATATGACATCAAAGAATACCCTGATGTGGATGCTCACATAGCGACATATGCGATAGAAAGATGGGGGTCGGCAGTCCCGGTCTCTTGGGAAGCTGCCGTTGATGTCATTTACGGAGCAAACCCGGGCGGAAAACTTCCTGTAACCATTGAAGGTCATTATGAATTTGGCCATGGGGAAAATTATGAAGCTGATCCACCTGAAAGTGCCGAAGATATCAAAGCGCTCGTTGATCGGCTGAAGGATGAAGGGGAATTTGAAAGTGATACCGCTCCGCGTGCTTTAAAGCGTCACTTGGATGCTGTAAGTCACTACGAGGAGCAGGAATCAGCGGAAAAAGTCATCAAGCACATGCAAGGCTTTAACGATTTACTGGATCATCAGCAAAATAATGAGCTGATTTCCGGTGATGCCTATAACCTTCTGCGGTCTCAAGCTGACGCATTAATTGAGAAATGGGAAGCATTTGCTTTCGATTCTGAGCGGGCGATGGCCCATCTTCAGCATTTAAGTGAAGACATCGGCCCGCGTGTTGCCGGCACCGAGGCAGAAAAAGAAGCTTCTGAGTATATCAAAGCTGAATTTGAAAAGCTTGGTTACAACGTGTCTACACAAACATTTGCTATTGACGGTGGCGAGCAATCTCAAAACGTGATTGCAGTCAAGGAAGCAGAGGATACAGAGAATCCTGAAATTGTATACGTCACTGCGCACTATGATAGTGTACCGGGTTCGCCGGGAGCGAACGATAATGGTTCAGGAACAGCCGCTCTCCTTGAACTGGCTAAGGTAATGAAAGACAAGCCGGCGAACAAAGAAATCCGCTTCATCGCCTTTGGTGCGGAAGAGGCGGGTCTCTTGGGCTCTCAACATTATGTCAGTCAATTATCAGATGACGAGATTAATAGAAGTGCTGCCAATTTTAATATGGACATGGTTGGAACGGATTGGGAACCGGCTTCCCAGCTCCATGTCAGTACAGTTGACGGCGAATCGAACGCAGTATGGGAGTCGGTAGATTCAGCCGCCGATAGAATAGGATTGGAAGATGATCGATTAACGCTCCATCAATTGGGGAGATCTGATCACGTCTACTTCCATGAGGCAGGCATTGATGCTGCACTATTCATCTGGATGGAACCGGGTACCGAACCGGGACAAGCTGGTATAGAACCTTGGTACCACTCCCCTGGGGATACCATTGATCGTGTAAATCCTGAAAAAATTCAAATGGTTGGTGACTTGATGGATTCTGCCATCTCTGACATCGCCCTTGAACAAGACCAGGAGACAGAAGCTATCGCCAATTAATGTAAAAGTGTGCAGCCGTTCTTTTGTATTGGAAAATCTATAAGAACGGCTGTTTCTCTACTGGCGAGATAATAGATGAATAGACTGGCATCCCAAGTCCGCTGTACTCAATCAATTTCCTGATTTACAGGGAAAGGAGAAAGAAAATGTATTCAATAAAAAAACCGCTTTTAAATATGCTATTCTTTGCATTTATGTTAGCTATTACATCAATCATGTCCGTTTCTGAAACGGTTCATGCAAAGGGAACACCATATAATCCGGTTCCCTATGAAGACATCTACTCTATCCTTGAGCAGCATGAGGAAGAAAGTGACCGTGTCTCAGTTGAAGTCATCGGTCAGTCTGCATTGGGACATGACCTGTACAGTGTGGTAATTTCTGAACCGGAAGACGACCTTGAAGAAATTAAAGAGAAGCGGGAAGAGATGATAGCTAACCCGGAAGATGCTAAAGATTTTATTGAAGAACATCCCGATTTTAAAGTGCCATTTATGGTGAACGGATCAATCCACGGAGATGAATATCCGGGAGTTGATGCTGTGTTGAAGCTGATTGACCGGTTTGCCTATGACGATGATGAAACAACAGAGCACATTCTCGATAACAACATTCTTGTTTTCAATGTCGTTAATAATCCCGACGGACGTATTTTAGGAACGAGGCGAAACGGGGAAGGGTTTGATCTTAACCGTGATCATGTGACGTTATCTCAACCGGAAGCGGCGGCAAATGTTGATTTGATTACTGAATGGAATCCCATGGTTTTTCTTGATTTGCATGGTTTCGTGAAACGATCAGACGATTATCCCGGTCTTATCGAACCTACGACTGGACCACACAATCCCAGCTATGAACACGACTTATATTTGGAATACGCCTTGGAACAGGCTAAAGCGATGGAAGGGGAACTCGTCGAAAACAAACAAGATTTTGAAACGAATCTCTACCAAAATATGAAAGGAACCCATATCCCCTATCGTGACGCTGAGGGCGGATGGGATGATTATCCACCGATTTTCACACCAATGTATGCAATGCTTCACGGCGCATACGGCCATACCCTCGAAACGCCTACAAACAGTGTGGATGGGGTCAAGTGGCACGTCAATGCGGTGATGGGCGCTCTGAAATTTGCATCGGACAATAAAATCGATATGACTAAAAATCAGCTGGAAGTCTTCAGACGCGGGATTCAATTTGACCACCCCGAGCATGAGGATGGATTTTTCCCGAAAGCATATGTGCTGCCCGTTGACGAAACAGATCCGACTACAACGGAAAAGGCTGTGAACAATCTGCTCAGACATGATGTTGAGGTTAAGAAAGCTGAATCGCCATTTTCGGTTGATGGCGAACAATATGATGAAGGAACGTTTATTGTTCCACTGGACCAGCCAAAGGCAAGTTTAGCCAATACGCTCCTTTGGGATGGTGAAGACATCAGTGATCAGGCGAGTGCCATGTATGATATCTCTGCGTGGAATTTACCGGAGTTATGGGGATTTGC
This sequence comes from Lentibacillus sp., assembly GCF_035301675.1. Classification (NCBI taxonomy): domain Bacteria; kingdom Bacillati; phylum Bacillota; class Bacilli; order Caryophanales; family Bacillaceae; genus Lentibacillus; species Lentibacillus sp. The sequence goes on from NZ_DATGTT010000091.1 coordinate 18,549, forward strand.
TGCCACCCCGACAGATTCATCAATTGATGTCCCGGTTGAAGAAGCAGAGAAGCTTGATATAGAAGGCGAATTAATCGGAGAAGGCCCATATGAAATAATGAACAGTTCCGTTGAGGCGGTGGCACTGGTCAACGAGCTGATTCAAAATGATCTGCCGGTTTATAAAGCAGAAAACGGCCATTATTATGTGGAAAATGGCAACGGTGATGTGTTGGCCCAGGCCGTTGAGGAATCCGGCATCACTGTAAAAACAACTTCTATACCTGAAAATGCAACAGAGCTGACTAAAGTCGATGTCGCCGTACTGAAAGATGGCGGCCAGCACGGCATCAGGACAGCACTTGAACAGCTCGGATTTAAAGTGGATGAAATGGAACCCCAGGCGATTTCAGAAAATGGATTAGATGGTTACGATGTTTTGGTGGCAAACGGTCCCGGCATGGATGACAGTGACATGTACAAGCAAAACATCCAATCGTTTATAGCTGATGGCGGAAAATACATTGCCATTGGTGCAAGGGCTTCCAACAAGGCTGCTGATCTGGGATTAACCGATGCCAATATCAATACCGGTGCGCGGAACAGTAACGGCGTTGTTAGCGTGAATTATAAGCATACATCGCTAACTTCCGGATATGATGAACAAGATATCGGCTTTGTTTATAATCCTGTCTGGTATACGAATATTGAAAATGATAGAGTTATAGCATCATTCGCCGACCAAGACTTTTTTAAGGCTGGCTTTTGGAAAAATTCAGAGTCTGCACAAGGCCAGCCCGTGATTCTGAAAGGAAAACAACAAGGCGTCACACTGCTGGGGCTTGAGGTTGGATTCAGAGCTCACCCGGAATACCTGTACAGAATGCTTTCCAATACGATTTATCCTGGCGAAGAAACGATTCTGACGACCGCATCCGGCATGAAGGCGCGTGTTGAACGCTATGAAAGTGATGGAGAGTTTGATGACAGCAGCGCGGTCCGCTCTTTAAGCGTTCACTTGACTGCTGTGAGCCGCTATGAAGAACAGGGAGCAGCGGATAAAGTTATCAAACATGTCGAAGGTTTCAAAGATTTACTTGATCATCAGCAGGAAGATGAATTGATTTCTGAAAAGGCGTTTAACATCCTCAAGAATGATGCTGATGCTTTGATAGAAAAGTGGCAGTAGCTTAATAGCCTTAAGGCACTCTATCCCATTGAGAGGAGTTACAAGAATGAAAAGCAAGTTTGTATCACTAACGCTGGCTGGTGTTGTGCTCGTTTCGGTGTTTGCTGCAAGCAGTGGAAAAGCCATGGCTGCTGCGCCCATCGTGGAGCCCGGACCGCCAGGCAGTGTGCAAATGCTGCAAGAGCCGTTAGATGAAATCGATGGCGTTATTCAGCAGGGGATCACCGATAGGTACATGGCGGGTTCTGTCGTTTTGGCAGCCAAATCCGGAACCATTGTTAAAGAGGACGCTTACGGATATGCGGCGCGCTATTTAGATGATGACTTTACTGAAATGGAAAACCCGGTGGAGATGCAAACCGACACAATATTTGATTTAGCTTCTATAACAAAAGTGTTTACGGCGACGGCTGCAATGCAGTTATATGAACAAGGCGAATTTAACCTGGACGACCCGGTGGCAGATTATATTCCGCAATTTGCACAGAATGGGAAATCCGATGTTACGATCAGACAATTGCTGACGCACACATCCGGTTTTCCGGCGTGGATTCCGCTTTATCAAACGACGGACTCCCGTGAGGAAGCCTATCAGGAAGTGTTCTCGACGCCATTAGATCACGAACCAGGTACACATTACGGATACAGCGACCTGAACATGATTACAATCGGCGCATTAATCGAGAAAATCTCAGGTGAACGGCTTGACCAATATATTAAAGCGAATATTACCGAACCGCTTGGAATGACTGATACGATGTTCAGTCCGCCCGAATCATTAAAAGACCGTATTGCTGCAACCGAATATCAGCCACAGACGGACCGGGAGATTGTTTGGGGTGAAGTGCATGATGAAAATGCCTGGGCGATGGATGGTGTTGCCGGTCACGCCGGTTTGTTTTCAACTGCACAGGATTTAGCGGTATTTGCACAAATGATTCTTAATGATGGTCAATATGACGGTACGCGCATTTTGGAAACTGAGACCGTGGAAAAAATGGAAACGAATCAGCTGCCTGACTTTCCGGATAATGCGCATAGTTTAGCCTGGGAACTGAACCAGGATTGGTATATGGGCGATTTATCCGGTCCAACAACAATGGGACATACCGGTTTCACGGGAACATCAATTGTGATTGATCCGGAAAAGGAAACGGTAGCGATATTACTGACAAACAAAGTTCACCCGACACGGGAAGCGCCATCAACCAACCCGATTCGTCAAGCAGTGGCCGGGAAGACGGCTGATGCCATTAACGCATGGAGTGCATCCACGATGAAAGCACTTGTAAAGGATTTTGCAGCTGAGGAGGAATTTTCAAGCGATGAAACCGCTCATTCATTAAAGGTTCATCTGGCTGCTGTAAGCCATTATGAAGACCAGGACGCAGCAGCTAAAGTGATCAAACATATGGAAGGCTTTAAAAGCTTGCTGGATCATCAGGAGGGAAGTATGACAGAGGGTGTCTATGAAACACTTAGAACGGATGCAGATTATTTGATTAATAAGTGGCAATAAACACTTTTAGTATTAACAAGGAAAGGGGTCTTATGGTGAAGAGTAAAAAATTTGCATGGCTGTCAATCTTCATGTCGCTGTTGCTCGTGTTCCATGTATTCCTGCCGTCCGCAACTGCCAGTGCACAGGGCATAAAGGATGAACAAACAGCAGAAGGCGACTACGGCATGGTTGTGACCGCACATCCATTGGCTTCTGAGGTTGGTGCGGATGTGTTGAAAAATGGCGGGAATGCCATTGATGCTGCTGTCGCGATTCAGTTTGCTCTGAATGTTAATGAGCCGATGATGTCCGGTATCGGCGGTGGCGGCTTTTTAATGTATTATGACGCTGATGCTGAAGATGTGTCGGTCATTAACAGCAGGGAGCGTGCCCCGTCCAGTGCAGCACCGGATATGTTTCTGGGTGAAGATGGTGAACCCATGCCTTTTGAAAAACGAGTTCGCAGCGGAAAGTCAGTTGGGGTGCCAGGAACGCTGAAAGGGCTTGAAAAGGCGCTCGATCAATGGGGCACTCGCTCAATGGCTGAACTGCTGGAGCCTTCCATTGAAATGGCTGAGGAAGGCGTCGAAGTGAATTGGGTGCTTGCCAACGCCATCGAGAGTAATGAGGAAAAACTGTCCAACACAGCGGCAAAAGAAGTCTTCCTGCCTGATGGTAAACCGCTGGAAGAAGGCGAAATGCTTGTGCAGGAGGATTTGGCTAAAACGTTCAGGCTGATTGCCGAACATGGTACAGACGTATTTTACAATGGCGAAATTGGCGAAGCACTTGCTGAAGAAGTCGGGAAGCGTGACAGCAGCATGACATCGGCTGATCTCAGCAATTATGATGTCACCCATGAGGAACCGGTATGGGGTGAATACAAGGGATACGATATTGCCTCCATGGCCCCGCCAAGTTCAGGCGGTCTGACATTGCAGCAAATGCTGGATATGTTTGAAGAGATGAACCTGACACAACATGGCGTCAAATCAGCCGAAAAGTATCATCTTATGGCCGAAGTGATGCACCTTGCCTATGCCGACAGGGGTGCTTATATGGGCGACCCTGAATTTGTGGATGTGCCTGCTGAAGGATTGCTTCACCCTGATTACATTGAAGAAAGGGTTGACACAATCGATCCAAATCAGGCTAACGACAACGTTCAGCCAGGGAACCCATGGGAATACCAGGAAGGTGAGCCTTCTGAAATAAGTGAAAAAGTCGGTGACAAAACAAATGGCCAGACGACACACTTTACTGTTGCCGATAGCGAAGGCAACCTTGTATCCTATACAACAACAATTGAACAAGTATTCGGATCGGGCATCATGGTGCCGGGTTACGGCATTATGCTGAATAATGAACTGACGGATTTTGACGCTGTACCAGGCGGGGCAAATCAAGTTGAGCCAAACAAACGGCCTTTAAGCAGTATGACGCCGGCGATTGTTTTAGAAGACGGTGAACCGTTCATGACCGTCGGCTCACCGGGCGGCACAACCATCATTACGTCAGTATTGCAAACCATTGTTAATGTGATTGGCTATGATATGGAACTTAAAGCTGCCATTGAAGAGCCGAAAATTTTCAGCAGTTCTTACCCAAGTATTAGTTGGGAGACAGGCATTCCGTCAGATGTCCGGGAGCAGCTGGCATCAATGGGGCATGAATGGGAATCTGAACCAGGTGAAATCGGAAACGTCAACAGCTTAATGATTGATTCCGAAAGAGGGACGTACTTTGGCGCTGCCGACTCCACCAGAGAAGGGAAAGCAATCGGTATTTCGGCAGATGATTTGCCGCCGGAAAAGTTGACGGTTGCGTATCTGCAATATCTTGTTGAAGAGTTGGCAGATGACGGCGAATTCAACGATGAAACTGCCATTCGGCAAGCTGAAATTCATTTAGAGGCGCTTGCGCATTATGAGAGTACAGGAACCATGGACAAAGCGGCTAAACATTTGAATGGATTTAAGTCGCTGCTTGGCCATCAGATCGATAACGATTTGATTTCAGAGGACGGTTATGAGGAACTGAAGGAAGCATCTAATAATCTGCTGGATGAATGGAAGTAGTTTGTAAGGTTGATGGATTCCATATTGATAGTGAACCAAAACACTGAAAACATTATGGGATCTATCAATTATATGAATAGAAGTATGTGCTCAGTAGAATTCAGATCATAAGGAGGCTATTATGAAAAAGAATTTTTGGATTAAGGTGCTGCCTTTTTTGGCGACTTTATTGATGTTGCTGACCATAAGCCCGCTTACTGGTCTGGCAAGTCAAGATAAGGGAAACACGGATGAAAATTTTATGACCTATGAGGAATTGGTTGAAAATCTAAACAAAATTGAGACAGAAAGTTCAGGCAAGGTCGAAGTAGACGTCATAGGTCATTCACGTGAGGATCGTGAAGTTTATTCTGCCCGTGTAGGAACAGGAGATAAAGTGTTACTGATTAATGGGAACATACACGGTAACGAAAAGAGCGGACCTGAGGCATTGATACAGATGTTAAGGACGCTTGGAACTAGTGAGAGCGCTTTAGCCCAAGAAGTGCGAGAAGGAGTTACGATTGTAGCGGTCCCGCGGCTTAACGTTGACGGTGCTGAGATAACGCAACGGCAAAATAACTTTCCTTGGGATGACGTTGTTGCAACTTATCCAAATCTCGAAGGAGCTGAACCCGCTTGGTATTATAGTGAATCGAACGGCGGCTTTGACATAAATCGGGATTTTAACCCGGATTTAAGCTACGAACCAGTTCTGAAAGACCTGCCCGGAACAGGTGCTGAACCAGGGTTTTTCCTGACAAATGAGTCACGCATGCTCAGAGACTTGTATCTGGATCTGCAGGCTGAGTTCGGTAAGGTGGAAGCCTTTGTAGACCTTCATCACATGGGCACCCCTGAACTTAATAAAACTGGTGAGGATGTTACGGTCGCAATAGACTACCCGCCGCTTGGACCAGAAGACAGCTCGAAGTATGATGAGTGGTCAAAATTGGATCAAGACGAGTCCCGGCGTTATGCACTGGCTGCTGCACTCGGTGTGAAAGAATTCTCGGATGATGAAGAGCCCGGTGTGGCCCGTTATTATCACCCGGAGGAGCGGGATTTACCTGGTCAGGCCAGGTCTTCATTTGCTTTGAATGGAACAGCAACCGTCCTGTTCGAAATGCCTGGTCAACAACCTGAATATGGTTATGATCAGGAATTGATAGACCGTGTGAAGAATGGTCTTTGGGGTGTTGCGAGTAGTATGGCAGATAATTCGATAGACACTCTTAACGGAGACGACTTCTTGAACCTGCCGAAGTATTGGACTTCAAATGTATCTGATATGAAAACGCTGGTTGAGCGCTTTGCAGACGAAGGAGAGTTCGAAAGTGATGATACCGCCCGATCCTTAATGGTGCATTTAACCGCTATAAGTCGTTACGCGGAAAAAGAAGAAGTCAACAAAGTAGTTAAACACATTAAAGGCTTCAAATCGTTACTTGATTATCAGAAGGAAGAAGAATTGATTTCAGAAAAGGCGTATGAACGACTTGCAGATGATGCTGATTATTTAATTGGAAAGTGGGAGACATCCAAATAATTAAGAGTTTCCTTGTTGGCGTTTGTTATTAATCCCGATATTAAAAGTGGAGCACAAATAAAGGGATAGTCCTGTCTCATGCCACGTTCTACTATATTTCAATTTAAGCCGGAGGAGCTCACACTTCATAAATTGTATGGCGAAAATATCGGCGGCAGTGTAATGTGGATGTCCGTCCTGGTTATATAAAATGGAAAACAGATGTCGAATTGTAGAAAGTCGTTATTTCCCGGGCAATAATTTTGTCGGTAATTGTTACACTTTGCAAGAAATAATGGAAAAACACTCTAATTGCCTATTAAATTGACAACCAATAGCTCTAATAAAAAAGCTTTGATCCTTGGAATGAGGATCGAAGCTTTTTTTACCCCAAAGCAGGTGAAAGGTATCAGATGTATTGATTAATTATAATCAATATTATATATAATATTGACAACTAACTTTCATATTGATATATTACAATCAATGAAATCGTTTTACAAAAGCTACAGGAATCAGTAAGGGGATTATTAATGAACATACTGGAAAAACTCAGGCAGAAATTGATTGTGTCATGTCAGGCGCTCGAGGATGAGCCGCTTCACAGTCCTTATATTATGTCGAAAATGGCTTTGGCCGCGAAACAGGGTGGTGCATCCGGGATTCGGGCCAATACCGTACAGGACATCCAGGCGATCAAAAAAGAAGTGGATCTGCCAATCATTGGCATCATAAAAAAGGATTTTGCCAACAGCGGCGTTTTCATTACACCGACTGTTCATGAAATTGATGAACTTTATCGGGAAGGTTTGGACATCATAGCGTTCGATGCCACTGGACGGGACAGACCCGATGGCAAAAGCCTCAAGCAGTTCTTTTCTGAAATCAAGGCAAAGTATCCGGACCAACTGTTTATGGCGGATATTTCCACATTGGAGGAGGGGATTCATGCTGAAAAAGCGGGTGTTGATATCGTAGCTCCGACGCTGGCGGGATATACGACCTATTCAAAAGATACAGTGCCTATGAATTTGGTAACCGAACTTATCGAGCATTTATCGGTTCCGGTGATTGCAGAAGGTAATTTCGATTCGCCGGAAAAAGTGAAAAAGGCGCTGCAACTCGGTGCTCATGCCGTCGTCGTTGGCAGTGCCATCACACGTCCGCAGATTATCACGGAGAAATTTAATCAGGCTGTACTGGATTTTGACGACAATTCAACAGAGAGAAGGGTGATAGAATGAAAGGTTTATATACAGCACTAATGTGTTCGTTTGATGAGAAAGGCAATGTGAATGAAAGAGGTTTGCGGGAGATTGTGCGGTACAATATTGATGTCCAGCAGGTCGATGGTCTGTATGTGAACGGCAGCACGGGCGAAAACTTCCTCATTTCCAAAGACCAGAAGAAACAGATTTTTGATGTCGTTAAAAATGAAGCAGGCGATAATGTGAAGCTTATCGCACAAGTGGGAGCCCTGAATCTGGATGAGGCTGTGGAACTGGCAAAATATGCAACGGAACTGGGCTACAATGCCATTTCTGCCGTGACACCGTTTTACTACAAGTTTGACTTTGACGAAATAAAAGATTACTACAATACGATTATTGATAGTGTTGATAACGACTTGATCATTTACTCCATTCCAGCTTTGACAGGCGTTAATATGAACCTGGAGCAGTTTGGTGAGCTGTTTGAAAATGAAAAGGTAATTGGTGTGAAATTCACCGCACCCGATTTCTTCTTATTGGAGCGCATCAGACATGCGTATCCGGATAAGTTAATTTTCTCAGGATTTGACGAGATGCTATTGTCTGCGAGTGTGTTAAATGTCGATGGAGCGATTGGCAGCACATTTAATGTAAACGGCCAGCGAGCCAGGCGAATTTTTGAACTTGCACAGAAAGGCCAGATTGACGAAGCACGTGAAGTGCAAAAAGTAACAAATGACCTGATTGCTGACATTTTAGACAATGGCCTGTATCCAACAATCAAGGAGATTTTGAAGTATAAAGGCGTTGATGCGGGTGTTTGTCGCAAGCCGATGAAATCACTTGACCAAGAGGGAGTAACAAGGGCTAAAGAGATTGCTGTAAAGCACTTGTGATTTTTATCCCGCTCTCAACAGGCAGCACAGCCCATTTGAATAATCGTTGGTGAGCTGCCTGTATAAATCTTCAGCGTATATTTAGTGGGAAAAGTGTCTCACTGAAAGATGTCTCACTTTTTGATAAAATGATTTTTATAAGTCAATATTTAAATTTGATTGACAATAAACTTTCATGATGTTATCTTTTATTCAAACATTGAAAACGCTTAAGAGTGCAACTTAGATAGGTTGCTAAGGTCACTAAATGGGAGGGAGAATTGTATGACAGGTAATTTTGCGATTATTGATTATATTATCCTGATTGGCTATTTATTGTTTATACTCTATATTGGCATGGCCGTTGCCAAGAAGGGTATGAAAGGCAAAGAATTTTTTAAGGGTGACGGGAAAATCCCATGGTGGGTGACATCCGTCAGTTTGTTTGCAACGCTGTTAAGCCCGATCTCGTTCTTATCACTTGCCGGAAATTCCTATTCGGATTCATGGCAATTATGGGTGGCTCAATTAGGACTGTTCATTTCAGTTCCCGTAGCCATTATCTTTTTCCTGCCGGTTTACCGGAATTTGAATCTGGACACGGCATATGAGTATTTGGAGCGGCGGTTCGATAAAAAGATGCGGCTCTTGGCGAGTGTCCTGTTTATCGTTTATCAAATCGGTAGAATGTCCATTATTATGTATTTGCCTTCAATCGCCCTGTCGGCGGTGACGGGAATCAATGCCGTACTCATCATTCTGTTTATGGGTGTCATCGCAACGATTTATTCATCCGTCGGTGGTATCAAATCCGTACTTTGGACTGATTTTATTCAGGGTGTTGTATTGATCGGCGGCGGTATATTCGCACTCATCGTTCTCATCTTTTCAATTGAAGGCGGTGTGCCTGAGATATTCAACACAGGTCTTGAGAATAATAAATTTTTCAGTGAAGAAGTATTTTTTGATCCAAACCTTGTGAATGACAGTCTGTTCATTATCTTTTTAGGTGCCGGGTTGTCGACTGCGTTTTCGTATATCTCAAGTCAGGATATGGTGCAACGGTATTTGACCACGACCGACTTGAAACAGATGAATAAAATGACGATTGGAAACGGGGTGCTCTCACTCGGTACGGCAACGTTGTTCTTCTTTATTGGAACAGCTCTGTACGTTTTCTACACTCAGCAAATGGGCAGTGATATCCCAAGCGGGAATTCCGACTTGATTTTTGCGAACTTTATTGTAAGCGAGCTTCCTGCTGGAATATCCGGTTTATTGATTGCCGGATTGTTTGCAGCAGGTCAATCAACACTGTCAACAGGACTAAACAGTGTGGCAACAAGCTGGACGCTTGATATTCAAAAAATCATAAAACCCGATTTAAGTGATGAAAGTAGTACGCGGATTGCAAAATTTGTATCACTTGTCGTCGGTATATTCTCGATTATCTTTGCGGTCGTCCTTGCTTATTCCGAAATCAGCTCCGCTTATGAATGGTTCAATGGGTTGATGGGACTTGTTCTCGGTATTGTCGGAGGTACATTTACACTTGGCGTAATGACGCGAAAAGCCAATTCCAATGGAGCGCTCCTAGGATTTCTGGTCACATCGATTATCGCTATTTACGTGTCCTATTTCACAGACATTTCACTGTGGGCATACTCCATCATCAATTTGGTGAACTCACTCGTATTCGGTTATGTATTCAGTCTGTTGTTTAGCGGCAAAAGCAAAGCAGAAGACGAGAGCCGTGAATTGACTTTCTATGATCGAAAATTAAATCACGCTCAAGACGATTATTACGCGCAATAAGGTTGATTAGGTGGGATTGTGTTGGAAATCAGCAGAAGAATCACAACTGAAGTCCTGGTAGTTGGAAGCGGTCTTTCGGGGATTAAAGCAACGAAAGAATTAGCAAGCATGAATCGTGATGTTTTAATGGTAACGAAGACGAAGCTGGCTTCTGGCTCCAGCTTCTATCCCTTAAAGGCTTCTTTGGGTACGCAGGTAACGAAGAATGAAGATGACAAACATGTTTTCTTAGAAGATATAGAAGACCTGAGCCGTGGAATGCATAGCCAGGATCTTGCTGAAGTCTATGTGAACGATATTCCTGAACAGGTGAAGGAATACAAAGATATAGGCGTTCAGGCGAAAAAGCTGCAAGGAGAGAGGAAAGCCTGCTTTGCCAATCATTCCCGGGATATTTATCTATTGAGTGACTGGGATCAGATTAGGGAAAATGTTAAGGAAATATTTAATCAATACGACAATTTAGATGTGATGCAGAAAACGGTTGTTGTTACCTTAATAAAAAAAGAGAATCAAATCGCAGGGGCAATTCTCCTGGATAACAACAATGAATTTGTGCTTGTGGAATGCCAGGCAGTAATATTGGCATCAGGCGGTTTCGGCAGTATCTATAAGCATAACCTGAATCCTGCTGATGTGGATGGTTCCGGGCATATGCTAGCACTTGAAGCTGGCGCAAATTTAGTTAATATGGAGTTTATCCAATTTATTCCCGGTATCACGTCACCACGATATAAAACACTTTTTGGCGAGCATACGTTGATGTATTGTCGGGATATAATTGATAACCATGGGGAAAGTTTACTTTCACCTTATCTTCCGGAAAACATTTCAAAAAAAGAATGTCTGGAAATCAGAAGTACACATGGCCCCTTTACACATTCACTTGAATCCAAGTATTTTGATATTGCCATGATGGAAAACATTATCAAAACAAAGAACGAAAATGGATTTACCTTGCTGTACGAAGATGAACTTTATGATAATGAGGAAGAATTTTATAGGGTTTATCTGGATTGGCTAAAAGACAAAAATGTTCATTTAACAGAACAGGAAGTAAAGATTGCTCCGTTTGCTCATGCCAGCAATGGTGGTGTGTTTATTGATGAAAATGGAAGGACAGGTATTGCCGGACTTTATGCCATCGGAGAGCTTTCTTCCAACATAGAAGGTGCTAATCGTCTTGGCGGTAATTCCACTGGTGCTTGTATGGTATTTGGGAAAAGATCAGCTCTTGATTGTGACCAGTATTTGCAATCGGCTGATGTTTATAAATTAAGTGAAGCAGATGGACAGGCACACTTAGAACAATTGGCTAAATCTATTAATTCAGGATCAGCAGCAGAAAATAATGTTACCGCAAATAAGATGATTGATCAGATTAAAGAAATTATGTGGTATCATGGGAATGTCGTCCGCTCAGGAGAACGGCTGGCAGAAGCATTGGATCAAATAAACGACCTTGAATCAGGATTCATGTTTGCGGAGCTTCTTGAACACAAACAATCAAGAAAACTCGCAATCAAGGGAAGGAATTTTATAAAGATGTCCCGGATTCTGCTTCGATCAATGCAGGAAAGGAAGGAAAGCCGGGGAGCTCATTACAGGGAGGATTATCCAATAGAGGATTCATCATATGACAAGCGGTTATTTATTTCTAAAAGGAATGAAACAACATCATATAACTTTTTAAATAAATGAAAAAGTCTTGATAATTGATATTAAAGGGAAAAACCTGAGGTCTTGGTTTTTCTCTTTTTATAGCAAAGGAGACACGTTATGTTAATTGCTGTTTTTGATATCGGTGGAACGTCTGTAAAATATGGTATAGTTGATGAAAAAGGGACCATTTTATTGGATGATTCCGTTGCTTCAGAGGCGCATCTTGGCGGAGAGGCGATCATTCAAAACGTCATTGCCAAGAGCAGGGAACTGCAGCATGAATGGGATATAGAAGGGATCGCCATCAGTTCCGCGGGGCAGATTGACAACAAAGCGGGCGCGGTTGTTCATGCTACCTACAATATCCCTGGATACACAGGCGTCCAGATTAAAAAAACAATACAGGATGCTACCGGGTTAAACGTATCAGCGGAAAATGATGTGAACTGTACGGCGTTGGGAGAACATTGGAAAGGTGTGGCAATCGGCGCAGACAATTTTCTCTGCATCACAATCGGCACCGGTATTGGCGGAGCCCTGTTTACAGATGGCAAATTATATACCGGATCGCGTTTTTCGGCAGGCGAAATCGGCCACATCAATTTATACCCCGGCGGAAAGGCATGCACGTGCGGTGATAACGGCTGTCTGGAACAATACGCTTCAAGCTCTGCGCTTCAGGAGATGATATTTGATAGGTTTGGGGTTAAAATGGAATTAAAAGATTTCTTTGATAGATTGCGCACCGGCGATGAAGAAAGCATGGCGTTATATAACC
>NZ_DATGTT010000092.1:0-4932 GCF_035301675.1 Lentibacillus sp.
TTTCCCGGTATTTTGATCCATCATGACAAAAGCACCTTCAATACCCGCTGTATTTCCCGGGAAATAGTCCTCTTTTTTAAATTCTTCGTAAGCAATTTGTTGAATTGTCTCATCTATATTGACAACAATCCGATAACCGCCTCTTTTTAATTCATCAATCGACAAATGATGTTGATCTGCCGCTTCTTTCATCACTAAATCAATATAACCGGCAACAGATGGAATTATTTCCCTTTTATACACATCCAACCCTAACGTCTTCCCCTGTTCTTTAAGACGTGTCTCCGTATCGATAATCCCAACATTTTCCATTGATTGAAGTACAACATTTCTTCTTTTCAATGCTTTCTCCGGATGTTCTGTCGGTGAATAACCATTCGGTGCTTTAGCAAGCCCGGCCAACATCGCACCTTCAGAGAGCGATAATTCTTGTACTGATTTAGAGAAGAAACGTTGGGATGCTTTTTCTACACCATAAACCCCTTGACCGAAATACATCTGATTTAAGTATAATTCCAATATACGATCCTTCGAAAGTTGACGCTCCAAATAAACAGCCGCCATCACTTCCTTTGTTTTTCTCATCCATGACTTATCATTAGATAAAAATAGATTTTTTGCTAATTGCTGGGTTATCGTACTTGCACCTTCTACTTTACTCATCGCAATAATATCTTTGTAAACGGCACGGGCAACTGATTTAAAATCGACGCCTCTATGATTGTAAAAACGCCGATCCTCGATCGCAATAAATGCTTTTTGGACATGATCCGGTATGTCCTCAATAGCTACAAGCGAACGATTCTCGTTATATAACTCACCTATTATTTTTCCATCAGCAGTTTCTATTGTTGTTGTTGCATCTAAAATTAACTGTTCGTCATCCACTACAAGGTTACCGCCGAATAAAATAGCTGCATATCCTGCCAGTGCAACAGCAACAATAAATGCCGAAATAAACAATAACCATTTTATTTTTCCCGGCGAAGAAAATATTCTTTTTTTATCCATTTGATTATTACTATTCATCTGTTCACCTCAACACATGATTGAACTTCAACCATCTCCGTTCATTATACGACAAAATGCGGCAATCCGAAAGTTATAACACACATTACTAATTAATAATCACTATAAAGTGGTAAGGCTTGACTAACGCTACCAGGGATGAGGTATTATGGGAAGTAATTGAAGGGGGTTATTAAAATGAAGGCATTTATGACAAATGGAACCTTGGACGTGCTGAAAAGTATCGCTAAAAAACATCCGGACATCGATTTTTATTACATGAATAGTGACACAAGCTCACTAGCTTATTATGAAGATAAAGCGAGAAATGTTTTCTCTTCAGGAAGAGCGTATGAAGTGCTTATTACCAAAGGAAAGATTCAAGAAGAAGGTTATATTGTAATGAACAATATCCCTGTAACAGATGAAGGTCAACCGATTTTTGAAGACCGTTTCAAACAACGGCAGGATGAAGTGGACGCCATGCCGGGATTCCAGGCTTTTCGTTTACTACGTCCTTTAGAAGGCAATACCTATGTTGTATTTACCCAATGGGCTTCTGAACAAGACTTTACTAACTGGAAAAACTCTGATCAATTTAAGGAATCACACAAAGGGCAAGCAACTAAACCACCGGCATACTTTGCTGACCGTCCTTTCATCACGAGCTACCATATGATCGACCAGGAGGAAGAGTAAAAGTAGACTCTTTTCTAAGATTGGGATTGGGATTGGGATTGGGACTGGGACTGGGACTGGGACTGCGATTACTCGCCCCATCGAAGAGCATTTACGGTTACTCGTCCCACCGAAAAGAATTATTGTTTTTGACACAAAATCTATAAACTGCGACGTAACTTCTATTTATGTTAGATCTGTAGCGCTAATAATGGAAACAAGTTACCTAGCCGGCGCAGCCCGTATACACTTCGCTTTCCGGGGGCGGCTGTTGAGCCTCCTCGTGCTACGCACTGTGGGGTCTCACCGATGCCTCTCTTCCCATTGTAGCAAGGAAGGCCGACTAAAGGCGGGCTTTGCGCCCAACGCGGGCATACCCCTATGAAGGGGCATGTAAACGGGCTGCTGGTATAGCGTTTGCTAATAACAGAGTTCTTTAGCTAAATGAAATGACAAAGTATTCTTCCATAATGAGCTTTACCAGTCCGGGTGAGTGGAGGGTGGTGACTCCTGCGGAAATAGCACGTGTCCGAAGACCCCGCAGAGTGGTTTTCTCGAGGAGGCTGAGGCCGTGCCCGCGGAAAGCATACACCCGAAGCGATCCCGGACGGTAGCAACACCACATACTTTTGGAAATCAACTCGATTTTACGTCGCAGTTTACATCAAATACGAGGATTAATAATAACAAAATTTACGAAAGAGCTAGAAAGTAAAAATCTAACCAGCCCAATGCTGGTTAGATTTTTATTACCTTATTCATCTAATACATATTCATCAAAAAACGCCTGTAAACCTTGTTGATTTTGCTGTCCACTGATCCTGCCAACTTCTTTTCCGTTTTCATACCGTACTAAAGTTGGTGTTCCTTCAATACCATATGTATTCCATTTATCATCAAATTCAAGGAGATTCAACTTTTTTACATCAACATCCAAATCTTCCGCTAACGGCACAAGTTCCGGTGTTGTTTTTTGACAATAGCCACATGTTGGACTGTAGAAATATACAGTTAAATCTTCCTGATTATCCAGCTTCTCATCTAAATCATCCGGTGTAATCTGGTTCTGATAGAGTGGGTCATCCAATTGATCAATTGTCTCCTGCTCAAGATTGGTTTTCCCGTATGGATTGTCATTATCATTTACTGCTTTTTTATTTTTACTATCAACTACGAAATATAGAGCACCAAACAAAATAACAATAACACCTATAAATATTAACATCTTCTTTCCCATTATGCGTTCCTCCCTTGTTGTCTCAGCAAAAATATATGTAGAACAAAAATTAAAATAAAAGCTGTTCCGGCTAGAAATGGTATCGTTACAAACCCAAAATAATTCACATACTGTAAATTACATGGCACAACACCGCACATACCACCAGACTCTTGTAATGCGGGCAATTTTTGAATCATATAATGATAGATAGATACAAATATGCCGATTCCACTTAATATTAATCCCGGTAAAGCAATGTATACATTTTTCTTTAGTGCTGCAACGCCGTAAATAACGACTAGCGGATACATAAGAATACGCTGTATCCAGCATAATTCACACGGTTCATAGCCCATTACTTCCGAATAAAACACACTACCCATCATTGCTAGTAGCGCAATTGCCCAAACCAGCATCATTAATGTTTCACTTGACTTGATATTTTCCATATCGGTTTACACCTCTAATAATTGGTCACTTGTATTATACAAGTGTTCTTTCCAAAAAACAAAAATGAGGACTGCAAAAAACCTTCTCTTGAATAAGAAATTTGTATGAAAACATGAAAATAAACTGTTTAAACGTTACTAATTCAGTCCTTTTTTTATTTATTTATCTCAGATAAAGGAAGCATCATTTGATCTTCGTTTTTGTATTAACTCAAACAAATAAACCATCCCCGTCAAGTATAGTCCCCCGATCGTAAACCCTGCTATAACATCTGTTAAATAATGCACATTGATGATATATCTGCTTATGCCAATCAAAAAAACAAGCAATGCGAAAGCTATTTTTATGCCCAATACCGTTTTCTGTGATGTGATCTTCTTTACAATGAAGTATACGAACAATCCATAACAAACAAGGGAAGTCATCGCATGTCCGGACGGAAAACTATACCCTTCCGCATTTGCTTCGAGTAAAATACGCGGACGCTCTCTTTCAACCAGTCCCTTTATGAGCGTGTTTAACAGATGGCTTCCAAGCGTTCCACTCGCAAACAAAAAACCTGCAAGCCAATCCTGCAACAAATACCATAGAAAAAGACTCATAATAATCGTAAACGGAAGTAAAAAAGACTTCGATCCTAATTCAGTTATCCAGCGAAAAATCAGATAGACTGTTGAATCCGCTATATTAGCCACAAATCCCCTTGACCACTGATCAACATATGGAACTACTCCTGCCATAATTTTAACATTCCAAATGATAAAGATCATGAACATAACGACAGCTAATCCAATAATAAAGTAAATACTTTTTCTAGACAATTGCGCTAACCTCTCTCCAAATCGACTATTCTAACGTTTTAAAAAGATTCATAAGGGTATTGTACTATATACTTCAAATTAAAGGTTGGGATCAAACATGGATAAACAATTACAGGAATTAATTGATGGTTTAAATGTGGACTTAGCACATGAATACGGTGCAGCAATTCAATATACTTATAGTGCATCGGTTGTTTCCGGACTATACCGTTCCGCACTGAAACCGTTTTTCGAAAGCGAAATTACCGATGAACTTGGTCATGCATTATATTTATCGGAAAAAATAGCGTCTCTCGGCGGCACACCGACAACAGATTCAGCAGAGGTCGAACAGCCGACAGAAGTGAAACCTTTACTGGAAGCTTCCTTAAAAGCGGAAAAAGAAACGATCGAACGCTATGAAAAACGTATAAAACAAGCTGAAGCACTAGGATTTACAGAGCTTGTCGTCAAACTGGAAGATGTCATTGCAGACGAAACACATCACAAGGAAGAGATCGAACGGTTACTGCAGGATCCGAAATTTGCATAAACTCCCCTACTTGAAGGGCTGGGACATAACTAAAGTGTTTAACTTTAAAGGCGAATAAAGCACAGACTTAGCGTAGGAAATATACGTAGACTCCTGTGGGAGGAAAGGCATAGGTGAGACACCGAAGTGCGGTAGCACAAGGGGGCTCACCAGCCGCCCACGGAAAGCGAAGTGTATTTCCGGAGCGGGTTATTTGCACCAATCATGTTCGCATTTTATTTGAT
>NZ_DATGTT010000093.1:0-2674 GCF_035301675.1 Lentibacillus sp.
CTTGAAAATGGCATTTGTATTAAACCTCGAATATCTTTTCCGCACCAATAATCAATAAGCCAAATTGCGTTTTCATCATTACTTACAACATTTAATAATTTTAACTGTTTTTTTCTTTCTTCTGATATTTTCTTTTTCAATTCATCATACGAAAAATATGCCAAATTGAATATGCAATCGTCTTATTATGATAACCATCTGCATTTATAAATGGAATTGCATCAAAATCTTCTCTGCTTAATTCTTTATTAAATGATGTTAAGGTTTCCATTATCTGATTCCGTAAATCAAATAATGTGTTAATACCCTCTCCAACAATTTCAATTTGTCTTGTCTTTCTCTCTTCGAGCTATCTATAGTTTACCTGCTTATTTTTTCCATTGTACTACTTTTTTACGACTTTTGAATTACAACTTCCAAACTGCTGAATTTGTTTCATCACTTTCTGCATTTTGCATTAAACCTCTATTCCTTGTATTCTCAGCAAAAACTCTCTCCATTATTTGGGTTAATTCGTTTATATGAAATTCTTCTAAGTTTAATGAACTCCAGTTCCATATTTCCAAGATCCACATCCCTTTAAATCCGATTAAATCTAGATATATAACTTTCACTGAACACAGTATATTTCTATTTTTAGATTATGCAATCAAAAAAGACATATCGACTTCCTTAAAATCAGATTACTTCTATCAGGCGATTGCTAAATACCATCAACTGTAGTACACTGTTATGAAGTGACTTTTGTCAAGAGGTAAATGCTGTATCTCACAAACTTTTTCTTGACCATCACATTTGTGTAATCTGTCAGCATCTGGAAGGAGCTCTGATTTAACAGTTCCCGGCATATGGCCACTCTGTTATTCGTGGATTGGTTACCGACAGGCTAATGGTTCCGCCGTGAGCCCTGCGATCTAAAAGCGTGGATCACCATAGTGCCAACATAGTGTAAACGCAGATGGCTCGAACCTTACAGTGATCACAGCTCCTTTCAGATACTGACAGATATTCAATTTTATTGTTCTGGCAGCAAGCTGCACTCTACTGCTGATTGCTGCTTGATTACGCTTTACGTCAAGGACGGATGGCTGTCAAGGGCCGCGAAGCGGTCTATTTTACCCTTGACTGACAGCCGGCATTGATGTACCTTTCCTGGAACTGATGCTGATGTTTTCTGTCATCATGCCCCAAATGAAGCATGCAAGTTCTCTTGCTACAGCTGCGACTGCTACATTCTTCTTCTTTTCATGGCGGATCATTTTATAATACTTGCTCCGAAGCCGGGTATTCGCTTTATCGGCATATGCGATTACCTCTGCGGGCTGTCCGCTTTGTCTTGAACGGAGTTCTTTGGATTTATGTCCGATGGCCCCTTTACAAACGCCTTTTGAAGCTTCGATTAATAGGCGGCGCAGGTGTGTGTTTCCTGCTTTGGATATACCAAGCCGGTTTACATTTTCCGAGCTGGAATGCTCTCCCGGTGCCAGCCCCAGGAATGCCGCATAGGTATTCCCCTTGGCAAAACGGTTGAAATCACCGGTCTCCACAATCAGGGACAGCGCCGTATGCGTACGAACACCCAGGAAGCAAACAAGCTTTTTCACTTTTTCCTGATAACGTGCTTCGGAAGCGATCTCTTCAATCCGCTTATCGTAACGCTCGATTTTTGTTTCCTGTTCCTCGTAGGATGCCATGTACTCGTTCAGCGTTTCCCGGTAAATCGGATCGAGTTCCACTTTCTTCAGCCAGGCAACATGCTTGATCGTCCATTTCGTTCCGGTATACGAATGACCGTGGCGAAGAACAAACGCATTGATCTGCTGCTTCAGTCTTTTCAGTGCAAGCTTGTGATCATCCCTCATCCGAAGATACTCTTTGACAGCGTCGTCTTCGCCAGTAGGGATATAGACCGGATGGTAGCCACCGTAGCAGAGGCACTGTGCGATCAAACGAGCATCACGCTTATCCGTTTTGATTCGCTTTCCCTGCTGGGTAAGCATGGTAGTCGGTGCAAGTATGACACATTTGACCCCAGCGTTTGTGAGCTGGTGGTAAAGGGTATAACCGAGGCACCCCGCCTCATAACCGCATTCAACCGAATAATCATCGTAGAAGCCGAGTTTCATCTTCAGAGATTCAATGAAGCAGATGATCTCTTTATAGTCTGGAGCAACCTGTACCTCACCGAAAATCCGGTCTTCTGACCCGATTGTGGGTTCCATTGCGCACAATGTGTAATTTTTACTATGGACATCCATGCCGATTTTGATTATTCTATACATAAGTGACCTCCTTTTGTATGCGGTAATCCCTGTTACCATTGTTTTTCCAAACTCAAGTATACAGGTAAATCCACGTCGTTGCAAATGTGGGGTCACTTCATATTATCTAAGTATAAATAACGGCACAACTAAATTCAATAACCTACAGCCTTCGCAGTTTCATTTATGGTGGTGCCAAGTGTGCGGGCATGGAGGTTTAGAGAGAAACTCACTTTTGGCTTTGTTTGCATATTCCGCTTCTTTCTGGGCAGAAGCTAGTTCTGCCATTTGGCGGCGGGAAAAATACATATAGGTGAAGAAAACTGCAAGCATACAAACAAGGATCAAAAAACAGCCAATCATAGAAACCGTCGAATTATGTGTGCCTAGACGGTTCAGTGCTTCATCCAGTA
>NZ_DATGTT010000094.1:0-4750 GCF_035301675.1 Lentibacillus sp.
AACGTGACCATTTTTGATTTCCTTCCATTTTCTCTATTTTATTTGAAATACATATACGGTTTAACAAAAGTCATGGCAGAATAAATATCTTCTCATTTTGTCAACTCGTGCCCTGTCAATTGTTGGTTTCTTCAATAGCTGAGCCGGGAACTCGTTACACATCGGAATGGACCTTTGAAGAACAACAAGAGAATAAATTAATCCATCTTTCCCAATCTTTTTTCCATCAGTTCATAATTCATTGCACCCATTGCCATAAATTGTATATGACCGTCTGAATCAATCATATAGGAAGTCGGATAGGCTTGTACTTCATACTTGGAGGATATTTCACCGTCTATATCCATCAATACCGGGAAAGTCATTTCATAATTATCGACAAACTTATCGACGTCTTCATCACTTTTTTCCGTATCCGTCATATTGACTGCCAAAATCACGACATCTTTGTTGCTATAAAGTTTCTGAAAGTCGGGAATTTCCTCCCTGCACGGCGGACACCATGTTGCCCAAAAATTAAGGATGACACGTTTTCCTCTGTAATCGGATAAACTCACTTTTTCCCCGTTCAGTCTTTGCAATTCAAAGTCGGGAGCGATCTGTCCCAATTCCAGTCCAACCTCGTCGGATTCGACAACTTCTTCAGAATCTTCTTTTGGCGGGGAGGTAATCATATTTCCACCAGACGGATCACCATCCCCATCGCCAGTCCCTTCAAATGAACTCGCAAACTCGTAGACAGCCCAGCCTGCCATTGCGGCTGCAATTAAGATAAGAACTGCTTTTTTCATTAACATCTCCTCCACATTAACCTAATTTCGACAACCATGTACCTTGTACCAAATCAAGCAAAAAACCTGTAATACGAGGCATGAAGCCAAAGAATAAAATCAATCCCATGATAACCATAATCACGCCGCCTATTTTCATAATGACCTGGCTGTGCCGGACTATCCATCTCGTCGATCCGAGGAAAAAAGTCAACACAACAAATGGCAGTGAAAAGCCAATGACATACATAATCGTGTAAAAGACGCCCTGCCCGGGGTTCGTGGCAGCCAAAAGCAGAATCGATCCGAATATCGGACCAATGCAGGGGGTCCATCCTGCCGCGAACCCAAGACCAACAAAAAATGTTCCCAAATAACCAGCAGGCTTTTTGGTATAATGGAAGCGCCTTTCTTTCATTAATGCCGGTATAGTAATCCAGCCGGCAACAAACAGTCCCATGAAAACTATGAAAATCCCTGCAATCCGTTGAATGAATAAGCCGGAATCTCCCAACAGCAAGTCCTGTGCCCACTGTCCCACAAACGATGCACTGGCACCCAGGCTGATAAAAACCAGCGAAACCGCCAGCAGAAAGAAGAGGGAATGGTTTAATAGCTGCCTGCGAATTTTGGAGTTCTTGCTTCCCTGCAATTCTTTGACACTAATTCCTGTAATATATGACATGTACGCTGGGAAAATCGGCAGCACGCAGGGTGACAAAAAGGACAGCGCTCCTGCTCCCACTGCCAGCAACATGCCTGCAATCAACATTGTATCTGCTTCAATTCCGCCCATTCTAATCCCTCTTTCCAATATAAGGTTTAAAACTCTTTATTTCTTTCTTTGATTACATCATGCTTTGTGATATGAAACGAAAAAATCCTGATCAATCCTCATAACCCACCATAAATGGACTATGTTAAAATTTGATGAAAATAAGGCTACATAAATATGTTGGTGTGACAATTCCGTGAAATTCCCCTTATCAAAAGAATGATATCAGATATGTGATAATACATAATTGTCCAAGAGCTATGGAAAAGATTTTATTTAAGGGTGCGCAAATTCTTGTTTTTCAGCCATGAATTGTATATAATTATATAAACGACTATAGTTGTGATGAAAAAGATTTAGTACAGTTGCCCACTGATTTTCAGAGAGCTTGTGGCTGGTGAAAACAAGTATCAAGGTGATTTGGAATTGGACTTTGGAGCAATATTACTGATGAAGTGATCCTTCCAATAATAATGGCAGGATAACAAGGGTGGCACCGCGGTTCATTCGTCCCTTTTATATGAGGGATCAATGAACTTTTTTATTGAAATTAAAGGTATGAAAACCGGTTAAGAGCAAAAGCGCAAGTGACCAAGCCTTATTAAGTGTTTGATTCAAGTTGAGTGAAAGATGAAGGAGTGAAGGGATCGTGCAAACAATTTTCTCAGGCATTCAGCCAAGCGGCACGTTAACAATAGGAAACTACTTGGGAGCGATTCAGCATTTTATCGAGTTACAGGAAGATAGTGACTGCTATTTTTGTATCGTTGATGAGCATGCAATCACTGTTCCACAGGATCGGCTGAAACTGCGGGACAATATCCGCTCGCTGGCAGCATTGTACATCGCATCCGGAATCGATCCGGAAAAATCAACGTTGTTCATCCAATCGGAGGTTCCGGCCCATACACAGCTGGGCTGGATGCTGCAGTCCATCAGCTATATCGGTGAACTGGAACGCATGACCCAATTCAAGGATAAAACAGCTAAATCCGCTGGAAATGAATCTGTATCGTCAGCATTATTAACTTATCCCCCGCTGATGGCGTCTGATATCCTGCTTTACAAAACTGACGTTGTACCGGTCGGTGAAGACCAGAAGCAGCATTTGGAGCTGACCCGTAATCTCGCAGAGCGCTTCAACAATAAATTTAATGATATTTTTACCATTCCGGAAGTGAGCATACCGAAAGTCGGCGCACGGATTATGTCACTGCAGGATCCGACTAAGAAAATGAGTAAATCTGATGAAAATGAAAAAGCATTTATTTCGATGCTTGACGAACCGAAAAAAATCGAAAAGAAAATTAAAAGTGCTGTAACCGATTCAGACGGCATAGTGAAATTCGATAATGAAAACAAACCAGGTGTGTCAAATCTGTTGACAATTCACGCCAGCTGTTCCGGTGAATCAATTCAGGAGTTGGAAGCAGCATTTGAAGGGAAAGGTTATGGCGAATTTAAACAAGCAACGGCCAATGCAGTCATCGACGTGCTGAAACCTATTCAGGATCGCTACGATGAGCTGATTGACTCTGAGAAGCTGGATGAGATTTTGGATAAAGGTGCGGGCAGCGCCTCTTTTGAAGCCGATAAAATGCTCAAAAAAGCCAAGAAGGCGATGGGACTCGGACGTGTGAAGAAAAAGCGGTAATATCAAAAACGGTTTAAACAAATAACCGGCCACTATTTAATGATAAAGCGAAACTTCATTCAGTGGGATGCTTTTTCCAGTTATCCGCCGTACTTGGGCGGGTTACTGACCATTAGATGCGGAATAAAGAAAACCCGGTATTCGCTTGATCGTGAAAGCAAATACCGGGTTTTTAATTCAACTTTGACCTTTTCTATTTCATTTCTGTTTTGAAGTGTTTTGCGCCGGTTCCTGCTCTGCTTCCCACATTTTTTCGAGAAATGGTTGCCCTTTAATCATTTTGACGCATAGATCTTCATGTGACTGACTCCAGCCTTTTTTGACACCTTCATAAAGTTCATTCCAGACGGTTTCTTTATCCATATACCGTATAAACGGGTATTTTTTCGGATCCCACTCGGTCAGCCAATACCGTAATTCTTCCGGGTTGTTGACTGTATGAAGCTGATCCAGTGCAATCATCAGTATCTGTTTCAACTGGCGCTCCCGCCTTGTTAACCCATGAATAAGCCTTGGCTCCATCGATAACATATGATACTCTTTTTCCACTTTTCGCCCTGTAAAGTTAAACGTTTCGGGTTTAGTCGTGCTGACCATATCAAATACAAGCTGTTCCTGCCTTGGGATCAGCCGGCTTTTCCGTACCGGTATCTGGTAGCCGATCGTATCAAATGCAATAATATCATTCCCATCGGTTACCACGGCTGCGAAATCAAGTCCATTGCGCTCCTGGCCTTTGCGCATATATGCCCGTTTATAAATTTTGTCCATCATTTCTTCTGGCAAATCGTGCATGTCATTTTCAATGTAGTCGTAAAGGTCCGCAGTTATGTACAGTAATGGTACCTGGTCAAGCAGCTCAATGCCGTCATTTTTCCGCCATTCATGAAAATGACAGACGCTATAACCATTTTCTTCACCTTCAAACCAATTCACCCAGACATCATGTAAATACAGCATAAACAACCCTCACTTTGAATGAATCATTTAAAAGGGGTATCCAAAAGTCATTAATTTACTTACAGGTGTGCTCCCGATAAGTTATGAGCTTTTGAATCCGTACTTAAGATACATTATGACCAAATTGGAAAAAATTATTCGATTCGCCATAAATTAAAGGTTGTTCGGATAACGGAATAATGCAATCGACATCACCAGAACCCCAATTGGAAGAAAGTAACATTCAGGTCTCCCCGCTATAAAAATAATGTAATCTGCCCAGGAAACCCCGACAGGCAAAAAGTTCATATAGGCGATAATGCTGACACCGCCGGAGACAGCAAGTCCAAATCCAATCATAAAAAAGGTTAATAGCATCAATCTTCACACCCGCCTTGCCAGTAAACTGATTTTGATCTTTTACCAATTTAAGCTTGTCCGGTTCATTTATTTCATTTTATGCAGGAGAATATCATTCATGCGCATTGTTTTGCCGTTAGCGGGATACGAAGTTTTATGAGGGTTGTGAGATAATCTTGGAATGATTACATCAAGCTTTCGGAGTGGGATATGACAATTTTCGGCAGCTGCCGAAAATCAACATTATAGAAG
>NZ_DATGTT010000095.1:0-55541 GCF_035301675.1 Lentibacillus sp.
CAATATAGAAGCTGGGCTGAGACGATTCATACGTCCGCCTATTTTCCGAAAAAACTGAAGGCATGATTTGCCCTGGGCGGTGATCAGGAGCCGGTTGAATTTGACTTTGCCGAATGGCTGGAAGGTGAGAATGCTGAGGCTGAAACGATTCACGGTGAAATCGACACTTAGCTGGGCATAGCAAATATGGAATAGTGTTCCTATAGCGATAGTCGGAATCGACCCTAAAAAAAGGGCATGATATTCACAAATTTTTTTGAATGTCGCCCCTTTTTCGTATTTGGATTCGATTGTAGTTATGACAGGGATTCTTGGCGTCTGCCAAGAATCATCAATTCAGAGTGATGTTGTGCCTTGGGAGCCGTTGTCGTGCGAAATTATAGTAACGTCTCGCGATCTGGTGCTGTCCTCGCACGAGTTTGTGATATTGTCGCACGAGTATAAAAACTTCTCGCACGATTTCAGGCTTAACCATTCCTGCCTAAGGGCAACCGCTCCCGCTCGATTAATACGACCGCAGTGCATCCAGAAACAGCTGCCAAAACCTGTCCTGATCGAGCCGGCTGGCAAAGCGGACATTCGGTGGTCTGCCTGTACTTCCCTTAAAGTCGACAACAGTCATGCCATATGTGAATTCACCCTTTGTTTCCACATCCACCCTTGCTTGTTTCAACTCAAAGATAGCAGGATCGATCAAATAAGCTATTGGGCAAGGGTCGTGCAATGCAGCACCGGCAAAATTCCCTTTGTACGCGCCGGAATAAAACCTGATCATCTCAGCAACCGCTGCAGCAGCTGGGTTATCAATCACTGTCAGCTCCTCCAGCTTGTCAGGTTTGGCCAGTGCCTGGTGTGTGACATCCAGTCCGAACATCGTAATGGGCGCGCCGCTTGCGAATACGATCTGGGCCGCTTCTGCATCTGCATAAATATTAAATTCAGCTGCCGGTGTCCTGTTGCCATATGTACCGCCGCCCATCAGTGCGACTTCGCTGATTTTCGGGATGATACGCGGCTCTTTCCGCATGGCCATTGCAACGTTTGTCAGCGGGCCAATCGGTACAAGCGTTATATCCCCATCAGAGGCCATCACCTTCTCAATCAGGACATCAACCGCATGTCTATCAGCCGCTTTCTTGACCGATTCTTCCGGCAACCCGGTTCCGTCGAGACCGCTTTTGCCGTGTACGTGGGCTGCTTCCAGCGATTCTCGGATCAGCGGCCGATTGGTCCCCATTGCCACTGGAACATCGTGCAATCCTGCCAAGTCACAAATTTTCAATGCATTTTTAGTGTTCTTTTCAACATCTACATTGCCGGCAACCGTCGTAATCGCTTCAATCTGCAAATTGCTTACACCTGATGCCGCCAATATAATGCCCATCGCATCATCGTGCCCGGGGTCACAATCAATGATGACTTTCTTATCCATATACTCCACCTCTTATCTTATGATACAACCGTAAATACATTTTACTCATAAAAAACGCCAAAAGTATCTTGACCCTTGGCGTTTCCCTATTCTGCATATATTAGCAGAAATCTCAAAGAACGGATTTATGACAGGTTTTTCAAAGCGTCTGCCACTGTTGTCTCACCGGAAACCAGGTCAAATCCGCGTTTAAATGTATTTTCTTCAGTCAGTGAAGCTACCACAACTTTTGCGACGTCTTCTCGCGGCACTGACCCGCGCTCGTCAAGGTTTCCGGCTATCTTAACCTTCCCGGTGCCTTCTTCGTTCAACAGTCCCCCCGGCCGTACAATCGTGTAACTCAGATTGCTCGCCTCGAGTATTCTGTCGGAATAATGCTTAGCTGCGTAATAATGTCTGATTTTTTCGTTCCAATTTTCGCGGTTGTTGGCTTGCAAAGCACTAACCATCACAAAGCGTTCTGCTCCTGCTTCCTCAGCAGCTTCGATCGTTTTGACAGCGCCATCCAAGTCAACAAGCAATGTTTTATCAGGGCCTGTGCTGCCGCCTGAACCTGCCGTGAAAATAACTGCCTCACAGCCTTTTGCCGCTTTGACGATGGAATTCTTGCTGCCTTCAAGGTTCGCGATGACAGCATCCACGCCATTTTTCTTCAGTTCTTCTGCCTGTTCTTCTTTCCGGACCATTGCCCGTACAGTATGTTGATCATTATTTTGCAATTGTTTCACGATTTGTTTTCCGATTTGACCATTTGCGCCTACTACTAAGACTTTCATGCATTCCACTCCCTGCATTAAGAATATATTATTATTATTCCAAACTGACGCCACTATCGCAACTATGCTGTTTGCATAACGGATAATCTATCCATTAATGTTGTGGTGGATTAACCAATCGATGTTACTTTGAGTGTTGATTCAGGCCAATAAAAATTAAGTGGCGTGCATCAGAAACGGTGCACACCACTGTTTTTGGTACGTCAATTGAACTTTAAAAATTGCCTGTTACACCATCAGTCCGCACGCGGCTCGCTTTCAAATCCGGCTTTACGGTGCGAACCGTCACAAAACGGCTTGTTGTTCGAATGACCACAGCGGCAAATCGAGAAAGATTTTTTTGTTGCAAAAACATTTCCTTCTGCATCCACCATCTCAACGTCGCCTTTCACCAAATACGGCCCGTTGTCGTTTACTTTGATTTTTCCCTTTTCACTCATATTCCATTACTCCTTTCACAGCTAGTTTTAATAGTATATTCCACATATTGGCCGCAAAACCCTTTTTTAAAAAGCATTTTAAACTAAAAGACCAAATCGGCTTTGCGATCTGGCCTTATATAGCTTAACCTATCCCCCATGTCTCTCTACTTCCAATAATTATTTGCTGCTGCAACCGTTTGAAAATGGATGGAAACAACCTGTGAAGCCATTGTCAGGCTGTCCGCATTTTCCGCATACTCCGGCCGCAGTCTGTCCCGGACCTCAGCATCAGGCTGGGTATAGGCAACCCCTTTTCTGGCCAGCTTTAATGCCAACTCAAAGCCTTCCTGAGGTGTATCCGTCTGCAAACTCGTTAGCCAATCTGCCACGATTCTCCCCCCTCCTCTCCACTCTAATATAGAATATTCTGATGAATATATCAATTAAGAAGATATCCTAAATCAACGTACCGTGGCAGATAAGATGTTTATTTTGTCTGCAAATGGTGGTGTCCTTTAAAAAATTTTCCTTCCTTGTTTTCAAATGGGTAAAGCTTCTGTTCTTTTGCTTTTTCAGCATACTGTGTCATGATTTCATCGAATAATTTTTCAGCATTCTTATCATCGTCATCGATGCCCAGAGCCTTGGCTGTCTTAAAAGTTTTTTGTTCGTGGATGGCTTTTCGCAATTCCTCAAAATCCTTGCCCTCGATGTCGATGCCTAATGTCGTCGCTTCATTTTTAATGGAAGCTTCCAAAACAGCATTCTTCAGATCCTCTGGTTTCTTTCCTTCTTTATCGACTCCCAGTTCGTCCGCTTTTTGCTTCAGGATCGCTTCATAAACTTCTTCAGCGAGCATCTGCGGATCCTTGCCTTTCTGTTTGATGCCCATTTCTTCAGCTTTCTCTTTCACTTCAGCATGGTGAACTTCTTTGGCGAGCTCCTTAATATCCTCACCTTCCGTTTCAATTCCTTTTTCCTTTGCACTTTGCTTTATTTTAGCCTCAGCAATCTCTTTGGCTAATTGTTCATTATCCTTGCCTTCCGTTTCAATTCCAAAGTCTTTTGCCTCAAGCATCAGAAAAATTTGGTGATATGTCTCGTTATAGTCCTCCTTCTCCGCCTGCCGCTCATGCAAATCTTCGGCAAACCCTTTGTAAAAAGCAGATACGGACGGCACGCTCGTAAAAAGCATCAGAGCTGCAGCCATCAGGGTTATCAAGCTTTTCATGACAGATCCATCCTTTCGTTACTGATTTTTTGCGACAGGTTTTAGTATTCCCCGAAACAATAAATCCATGAAAAATTAACGGTGCTTTTTTAGCCATTTCGCAAATGACAAAAGATCCGGGAAAGATTTATCTTCACCAGCTGCTGATTTCCCCCTGTCGCTGAGCAGAACCGTTTTCGTCCCTGCCTGTTGACCCGCTTCGATGTCCGGCTTCCTGTCACCGGCCATGTAGCTTGCACCTAAGTCAATCTTATGTTTTTCAGCAAGGTCCAGAATCATTTGCGGTTTCGGCTTTCGGCAAGAGCAATCCGCGTGTGGTTTGTGTGGGCAGTAGGCAATATCGTCAATGACTGCACCGAACTCCGCCAGATCCGCTTCCATTCTGATATGTATGGCACTCAGCGCATCTTCCTTCATATAACCGAGTCCGATGCCGCCCTGGTTGGTCACGATAAAAACCTTAAATTCCATGTCGTTGAACAGCTTAACCGCCTTTCCAACACCGTCCAGCAGGTAAAAATCGCTTGGCTTGTTGACGAATTTCACCCGATCGCTGAGCACTTCGTTAATCACCCCGTCACGGTCGAGAAACATCGCTTGGTTCATGCTATCACCTCTTATTAAAAAAGCAGTGTGACGTCATATCACACTGCTTATTTCTAAAAATCACTCGTCTTTTTTACTGACATACTCATTCAATTGCTTGCCATGGGTACTGCTGTTTTTATATTGACTTTTACGACCATTTCGATGTTCCCCATGGTTTTTGTTTTCCTTGAATTGGTTGTTTTTTTCCGCCACGTCATCTGATCCCCTTTCCAAAAAGGTTATCTTCATTTTTTGGAACATGACCTGTTTTTATGCATGCGATTTCAAAAAGTTGTTTGAGTTTGAGAGCTTTTCTCTCGAACCTTTTCGGCGTTTCCGAAAGAGGATCCTGCTTACTGCAATGCTTCCCCCAGCGCACGGCCTGCCTGCCGCCCGGAAAAAAGACAACCGCCCAGAAATGTGCCTTCCAGTGACCGGTAGCCATGCAGTCCGCCTCCGCCAAATCCGGAAACTTCCCCGGCCGCAAAAAGACCGGGAACGGGCGCCCCCTGTTCATTCAGCACCCTGCCGGATAAGTCAGTCTGCAATCCGCCCAATGTTTTGCGGCTGAGAATATGCAATCTGACAGCGATCAGCGGACCGTGTTTCCGATCAAGCAATTTATGCGGTGCTGCGACCCGGATCAATTTATCCCCACGATAGGTGCGTGCGCCATGCATCGCCGTTATTTGCAGATCCTTCGTGAATTTATTATCCATCGCCCGGTCACGCGCCAGTACCTGCTTTTTCACATGGTCGATATCCAAAAGCTTTTCGCCGGTCAGTTTATTCATACCGACGACCAGATTTTCAATGTTATCTGCAACCACAAAATCCTCGCCATATCTTTTAAAAGCTTCTACCGGCTCGGGCGCCCCCGGTAAAATACGGCTTAATAACTTTTTGATATTCTGTTCGGTCAAATCAGGATTTTGTTCTGATCCTGACAGGGCAAATTCCCGTTCAATAATACTCTGTGTCAGGATAAACCAGGAGTAACTATACCCCGTTTTTTGAATCGTCTTGAGTGTTCCAAGCGTATCAAATCCGGGGAAATTCGGAGCAGGAAGCCGATTACCCTCTGCATTAAACCACAGTGACGATGGCCCCGGCAGGATACGGATTCCGTGCTCCGGCCAGACCGGCCGCCAATTTTTGATACCTTCTGTGTAATGCCACATCCGGTCGCGGTTGACGATCCGCCCACCGGCTTGTTCAGTAATCGAAAGCATCCGGCCATCAACATGTGCCGGCACCCCTGAAATCATCTCCTCTGGAGGTGTGCCCAGCCAGCTCGGCCAATTTTTGCGGATCAGCTCAAAATTAGCGCCGATACCGCCGCTGGCCACCATTACAGCCTGTGCATAGTGCTCAAATTGATTGACGGCTTCCCTTGAGCTTTTTACACCGCGCTCGACTGTACTTGGCACAAGAACTGACCCCTGTACACCGTTAATAACACCATTCGTCATCAAAAGTCCATCAACACGGTGCCGCGATCTGTAATCGACCTGTCCATTTTTTATATGCTTGCGGACGCTTCGTTCAAAAGGTTTTACAAGTCCCGGACCTGTCCCCCAGGTGATATGAAAGCGGGGCACTGAATTACCGTGACCGCCTGCGTCATAGCCGCCGCGTTCAGCCCAGCCGACTACCGGAAAAAATTTCACTCCCATTTTCCCGAGCCATTCCCGTTTCTCACCCGCTGCAAAATTAACATAGGCCTCAGCCCATTTCCGCGACCAGTAATCTTCGTCATCTTCACGGTCAAAAGCCGCGGTACCAAGCCAGTCCTGCCACGCCAATTCTATAGAATCTTTTATACCCATCCGGCGCTGTTCCCTCGAATCAATCAGAAACAAGCCGCCGAATGACCACCAGGCCTGACCTCCGAACGCGGCTTCAGGCTCCTGGTCGAGAAGCAGCACTTTTTTGCCCGAATCAGCGAGTTCCTTCGTTGCTGCCAGTCCTGCAAGTCCAGCGCCAATTACGATAACATCATGATTTGCCATAAGAAGACCTTCCCTTCACTCACATCAAATTTATATTTCAGTGCTAAAGACCTATCGGGAAATTAGGCCTAACTTCATGATTTTTGTCATATTCTATATAAATATTTACAATCTTCAATAATAATTATATCCTAAAAATATTCTATCATCTTTTTACAAGAAAGGAGAGTGTTAGTTAACCAGCAGATGAAAGAAAATTTTTTGGAATCAATACATAAATTAGGAGGGGGTTAACAGTAATGAAAAAGGGGTTTATTTTATCCGCTGCAGCAGCGCTGACGCTAAGTCTTGGGCTGCCGGTCAGTGCAGAACAGGGAAGCAGCACAAACACTGAATTAAAATCACAAGTATCCTCAACATTAGGCTCACCGATAGACATGGGGGTGGCCAATGATGAGAAACTGATTGAGATGCTTAAGGAAAAAGGAACCATTGCAAAAGACGCATCTGCATCAGAAGCAAATGAAGCACTAAAAAAATACTTGCAATCAAAGTCTGAAGGCAGCAAAAAAATGGAGGTCAATCAGACTGGTACTGATGACGCCAAAATGAAAAATAAAGAAAAGAAAAACAACAATCCGCTTACCAACGGAAAAGGTAACAAACTTGGACATGCTAAAAAGAACCATGTAGATCCGGTGGAAAAGGAAAATTACAATGGTGAGGTACGCGAGGATAAGGTTTTGGTACTGGCGATTGACTTCCCGGATTATTCAAGGAACTCCATTCAGCCGGGCGAAACAGACATGTATTATGATGACTATACCGATGAACATTTCCAAAATATGATTTTCGGTGAGAACGGCTATGAGGGACCAAACGGCGAAAACCTGGTTTCCATGAAGCAGTATTATGAAGCGCAATCAGGCGGCAGCTATACAGTAGATGGCCAAATTGCCGGTTGGTATACGACCGAAAACCCGGCTGCATATTATGGCGGCAACTACCCGGCACCTGACGGCAGTGACGCACGTCCTCGCGAATTAGTATACGAAGCACTGGTACAAGCTTCAGAGGATCCATCTATCGACTTGAGCGAGTATGATGCCTGGGACCGTAATGATTATGACGGTGATGGTGTCTATGATGAACCAGATGGGCTTATTGATCATCTGATGGTTATCCATGCCGGTGTTGGTGAAGAAGCAGGCGGCGGTGCACTTGGCGGAGATGCCATCTGGTCCCATCGCTGGAACTTGGGCAATCAGCCTGTTGCCGTTCCTGGTGCTGAATCAGATAGTGACCGTTTTGGCGGCGCATTGGGGGCCTGGGATTACACCATTGAGCCTGAAGACGGCGCAGCAGGCGTCTTTGCCCATGAATACGGACACGATCTGGGTCTTCCTGATGAATACGATACCCAGTACACTGGTGAAGGTGAAGCAGTTGCCTACTGGTCACTTATGGCAAGCGGCAGCTGGGCCGGAGATGTTCCGGGCACAGAACCTCCTGGGATGAGCCCATTTGCAAAAGAGATGCTGCAGACCAATCACGGCGGCAACTGGCTCAGCGGTACTACAATCGACTCGAGTGACGTCACAGAAAACGGCACAAGTGTCCTGCTTGATGAGGGCGTTACGAAAGGCACCAACAATGATGCTGTTCGTGTGAATCTTCCGCAGAAAGAAAATGTGTTGACCACACCAGCATCCGGTGAAAATGCATATTATGGCGGCAAAGGCAATGAAGTGGATAATAAAATGGCTGCAACGGTTGATTTGACCGGTGTGTCCAATGCGACGCTTGACTTTGACACTTGGTATAACATCGAATCCAACTGGGATTTTGCGATGGCGCAAGTTTCAACTGACGGCGGGGAAACTTGGGAATCGCTGTCCAGTGAACGCACGACCGACGTCATTGATCCAAACGGTTACCCTGCTATTAAAGAAAACTTGCCGGGTTACACCGGTTCAAGTGACGGCTGGGTCCATGAATCGATTGATATCAGTGAATATGCCGGTCAGGAAATCCAGATTCAGTTCCGTTCCATGACCGACTGGGCCACCAATCTCGATGGTATTTTCTTCGACAACGTCAACGTAACGGCTGATGGTGAAGAAGTGTTCCAAGACGGTGCAGAAGGTGATACGCAATTTGACCTGAACGGTTTTGAAAAGCATGATGGCACGTATTACACTGATCACTATTACCTGCTCGAGTGGCGCTCACACAACGGCGTTGATGAAGGCCTTGCCAATATCCGCCGCGGCGACAGCTTAATGTCCTATGGCGAGGGGCTTGTTGTCTGGTATGTTGACGAATCTTATGACAACAACTGGACAGGCCAGCATCCGGGTGAAGGCTTCCTCGGTGTTGTCGATGCTGATCAGCGTGCCGTCAAATGGAGTGACCATTCAGCCGGAGCGACACGATATCAACTGCATGACGCAGCGTTCACATTTGAAAAAACCGATAAGATGTTCCTGGATTACCTGGATTTGCAAAACGTTACCATGAAAGACAATTACACGAAGCGCACACCGCTGTTCGACGACAGTGCTGACTGGAGCAACCCCGGCCTTGTTGATGCCGGACGCAATGTTCCGGAATACGGCCTTAACTTCCGTGTCATCGGAAAAAGTGATGATAACACGGTCGGTGACGTATTGCTCTTCAAATAAGTGTACAGATTGCAATAGCCGGCACGTCCATTTGTGGCGCGCCGGCTTTTTTGATGTCCGAATTTGTGTAACTTCGGGATTTTAATTGTGAACTTCGGGGTATTGCCTGTGAACTTCGGGAATATTGACTAGAACTTCGGGATTTCCTCTACACTATTTACTAAAAACATCCTACTTTTGACAGATGGCAATGCCAAGCGGAAAATGCCGGTCGCCATCACGATTGGCAGGTTCAATCAAAGGTCCTTTTTGAAAATAAAATGCAGCCGACGAATAATCCGGAAACAAATCCATAAACTCAACAGTTGTCAGCTGATGAACATGAAACGGCGACCCGGACGGCTTGCCGCGTCCTTTTCCAAATGGTGTCGACAGGATGAGTGTCCCGCTGGATTTCAGCAACTTATAAATATTTTTCAAAAATTGTTCTTCTTCAGCAACATGCTCAATCGTTTCAAAGCTGACGATACAGTCAAATTGACCCAGTTTTTCAGGCAGCGCCGGATCGGTGATGTCACCTTCCATAAACATCGAATGAGGATGATGGTATGCACCCTTCGCATATTTGACCGTTTCCGGGTCGAAATCAATACCGACGACCTCATCGACAGTTCCTTTGCCTTTTTTTGTTAAAATATGGGTGCCGTATCCCGCACCGCTGGCAATATCAAGTACGCGCCCGTAAACATAGTCAACAGCAAAAAAATACCTTGCCACATGCTCAATCAGCATTTCATCCGTTACTTTCATATATTCGGGTATGATCCGCTCACCTGTATCCTTTAACATCTGAACTCACCGCTTTATCGTTATTTTTATTCAGCTCGATCGGCTGCACAGCCGCTGGACTTCCTGATGCTATTCCGCTCGCTGCAGCTGCAGTCGCGCGAAATCAGGGTAGTGTTGCGCGAATTCGGGCCAGTGTCGCGCGATTTTGAGGATCGCGCGAATTCAAAGAAGCACGCGATTTATTCAATTGCGCGTCCTAATGGCAGCCAGTTTGGATTTTTCTGGCTTGTTTGCTGATACAGCACAAAACAGCCCTACAGCTGGGAACGCCAGCGATGCCAGTAATACCGGTGTGTAGTTATGAAAAATATCAAATCCGGCCCCGAACGGCAACGGCCCCAATGATGAACCGAGCACGACCATCGTCATACCGACCCCATTAATGCTGCCGACATATTTTCTGCCAAAATAATCGGGCCAGATAACATTCATGCCAATCCGCTCCAGGCCATTGGCGATACCCCATACGATACCGAATAAAACCGCCATCAGAAAACTGTTCGTGATCAGCAGCATTAACAGGAAAATGATTTCAATCACAAACACAGACGCCAGCAAATAATTCGTTTGAATTTTTTCTGTAATGAAGCCCGAAATCAGTGACATCGGCATGCCGGCGAATGCCATTAAACTTAACACCATCGCGGCTATTCCGGCAGACAGGTTATTTGTATTAAAAATCGAAATAATATGAAACGTAATTCCGGTGTTGATCATCGCCGGAATCCCGACACTGATCAAAATACCCCAGAAAGCCCATGTGCGCATCGCTTCTTTCAGTGTCCAATCTTCTTCTGCCTCCGGAAGTGCCGTTCCTGTCACCGATTCTGTCTTTTCATCCGCTGATGACTTCGCACCATCCGGTTCAAGGCCCATTTCCTCAGGCCGGTTACGGACACCGAACAAGGCAAACGGAACAAAGACAACTAAGAGCATAACGCCCCAAAAACGCCACGCGATTTGCCAGTCCCATGTCTGAATGAGCCATGTATTGATAATCGGAAATACCATTGCACTGATAAAACTGCCCATTGTCATGAAACTGAAGGCTCGGCCTCTTTTTTCAACAAACCATTGGGCGACAAGTGTATTGGGGATGAGCGACATCGTACCCTGGCCCAGCAGCCTCACCAGGAAGAAACCAATGCCAAGCATCAGCATGTTCGTCACCATACTGTTAAAAAAGCAAGCAAGTGCAAATACCGTTCCCACCGTAACCATCATGAAACGCTGCCCGTACTTATCAATAAAGCGCCCGACGAACATCATCGTCAGCCCGGCAATAAGGGTCGCAGATGAGTATAAACTGGAAACCTCTGTCCGTGACCAGCCAAAATCATTGATGTACTGATCGATAAATGCCGAATTCGAATATGTCTGGCCGGGACCTGAAAAGAAAATGCCCAAACCGCCGATAAAAACAATGAACCATCCATAATAAATTTTTTGAAAAAATCCAGTTTTCCCTTTCATGCTGTACTCCTCCTGCACGAACCGTTCTTTTTACAGTTTGATGTAAATTCTACTCTAAATTACCACCTGACACAATCAGAAAAAATGGATATTTCCGCCTCGTATATTCCGTTTGCCCGAACAAAAAATATAACTGAGAACGATCAGAAAGGAGATTTCTATGGACAGTGGCCGTGCACAGGAAATCATTGATGCCATCACCATGATAAATGTAAAATACCACGGTTTTCCCGTTTATCTGAAGGAAATAAATGAAGAAAACAATACAGCAGTCGTTTTTCCGCTCGATGAGATGGACCACGAACAGGAAGTCGATCTGATGGGGCTATTTGAGGACGGACCCTGAAAGCGTTTATTTACAATAATAAGCCCGATTATATCAATCGAATTCTCGAATTTATCAATTAATATCAGCTTTATCAACGAATCACGGGAGGTGACCAGATTGAATCGACAACGCGCTGAGGAGATTGCTCAATCGCCGGACATGAAACATGTGACCTATAGCGGAAACCAGGTTTATATACAGCATGTGAACGATGCACATACAGCACGTGTTTTTACGCTTTACAGTCCAGAGAATGAGTTTGATGCACAACTGGAGAAACTGAACGAAAAGCTTTAACAGTACCGTCGTGCATAAATTTCTATCTATATTAATTTCAACAAGTTGAAAATTAAACAACACATTCGAAGGAGGCTTTATATGAAAAAAGCCATATCAACCCTCATATTTATGGGTCTTTTCATCCTCATGATGGCAGGATGCAACAACGATGAAAATGCCGGCCGGTCATATACAAATACCGATGATAACCAGCTGCCCATTTCAACGATACGAACCGATTCATCCAGTGACGAGACCGGACCCGGTACTCAGCAAATTGGATTCGAGGAGGACAACGACAATAATCTTGACTTAGGAAAAACCAACCGGAATCGAAATGAAAATTTAAATGGCAATGAACCAAACAAAGGACCTTTTGGCGGAAATGCCCGTGACCCCGGCAGAGAACAGGACAAAGAGCTGCAAGAGCGTAATCTCCGGGAACAGGACAGACTGCAGCCTGGACAGGACCAGCAGGAAGGCAATAATCGGCAGCAAAACCAAAGACAGCAGCAGCCAAATAACCAAACAAAACAAAAACAAGGTATGAATGAGTTTGCCTCTAAAGTTATTTCCCTGACAAACAGGGAAAGAAGCCGGCGTGGCCTGTCCACCTTAAAAGTGAGCAAATCGTTAAGCGGTGTAGCCCGGCAAAAATCAGAAGACATGCAGGAAAAGAATTACTTTTCACATACAAGTCCGACTTACGGTTCCCCATTTAATATGATGCGTGAATTTAATGTCTCATTTGAGTCAGCCGGCGAAAACATCGCCCGGGGCCAGCAGTCCCCAAAGCAGGTGGTCGATGCCTGGATGAACAGTAAGAAACACCGGAAAAATATCATGGACGAATCGTTCACCCATATTGGTGTCGGCTATACGAGCGATGGCAACTACTGGTCTCAAATGTTCATTGAAAAATAACACGATGAAAGCCATGTGCACTGCAGCATGGCTTTTTACATCTTAAACCGAAAACAATACTTTTGACAGCACTGTCCAAACAAGATAATGTCTAAGAACAATACCAATTAATTTTATCGGAATAAGACTTGAAAATAATTGGCGAGGGGGTTTATTGATGAGGAGACTTTGGAGAGGATATATCGAAGCATCGTTAATGTTAAAAATTACGATTGCACTTGCTCTCGGTATTCTTGCAGGACTGATTTTCGGCGAAGATATAGCTGTCCTGGCTCCGTTTGGGGATTTGCTGCTGCGGCTTTTGCAATTTCTGATTGTTCCGCTGATATTGTTCACACTAATCGTCGGGGTTAACCAGGCAAAACTGGGGGATCTAGGCCGCATGGGCGGCAAGGTTTTTATCTATTACTTAGTGTCATCAGCATTCGCCATTGCTGTGGGAATTACGATTGCCAGCATTTTCAATCCGGGCACAGGTATGACACTTGATACGAGTGAAGAATTTGCAGTTCCTGAAGACCCGGGCACCATTAGTGTTTTACTAAGCATTGTCCCGGACAATATTATCACAGCATTCAGTGAGCCGAACCTGCTCGGCATCATTTTTACAGCGCTTGCGTTCGGGATTGCCATATCAGCACTTCGTTCATCCGAGGCAAACAAGGAGCTGGGCGAGACAGTCTTTAATGTCGTGAATGGTTTGAATGAAGCCACTCTGACCATCATGAAGGCTATCATTCAGTACGTACCGATCGGTATTTTTGCCATTATCGCAGAAGTGGTCGGCAATCAAGGGTCCGATACATTAGTGGAGTTAGGCAGCATGGTAGGAGTCCTTTATATTGCGCTGATTGTGCAGGTCTTGTTTTACGTCCTGTTCATGGCCATCTTCAAAGTCAATATAAAAGACTTTTTCAGGTATGGACGCACCCCGATGATTACGGCATTTGTCACACAGAGCAGTTCCGGCACACTGCCGCTAACGCTCAATGCCGCCCGCGGGCTGAACCTGCGAAAAAGCCTGTACGGGTTCAGCCTGCCGCTTGGTGCAACAGCTAATATGGACGGTGCTGCCATCCGGATTGCGGTATCAGCAGTATTTGCCGCAAACGTAGTTGGTGACCCATTGAGCTTTGCAGAAATATTGCAAGTTGTCTTGATTGGTACACTGGCATCAGTTGGTACAGCGGGGGTCCCCGGTGCGGGCATCATCATGATTGCTACCGTCTTCGCGCAACTCGGCCTACCAATGGAAGCAGTCGGTTTATTGACCGCCATTGATGTGCTGGTCGGAATGGGCTGCACATCATTAAATGTGACCGGCGACCTTGCCGGAACTTGTGTTATTAATAAGACGGAAAAATCATCGGAGACTGAACGAGCGAGTTAGCATGGGAGACCGGAAAAAACCCCATTTAAAAAATTGCCTTTCCTGGATTGGAAGGCAATTTTTTAATCATCAATAAATACCGTTAAAACCTTGGCACCATCGTTGTCCACAGGGATAAACAAATGTGGTTTAACCCCTTTAAAGTACCCGGTATCTCCTTTTTCCATGTAATGCTTTTCCCCGTCGTAATACAGTTCGATGGATCCTTCGACGATATAAATGAATTCATCCTGTGAATGCGTATACGGCTCATGCCGCACATTAAAATCTTTCGGCGTCACATGGACAATCGTCGGTTCGATGCGTGAAAAGCGTGACCGATTGGCAAGCAGCTCAAACGAATAACCCATATTTTCATCATCCGCGCTGATTTTTCGCTCTATTTTCGGAAGCATAACAAGATCGGTCTCCGGATGCCCATCCAGCACCCAGGAGAGTGGCACATCAAGCGCCTCAGAAATTTTCGATAGCGTTGCAACAGCAGATGAGGTTTGTCCATTTTCAATTTTCGATAACAGACTTTTGGAGATACCGCATTGATCCGCTATTTGCTGCTGTGTATGTTTACTTTTTAGCCGGGCTTGTTTCAGTTTTTGCCCAATATTTTCGAGATTTATGGTAACTCGCTCCTTTCGCCTCATCCTATACACTCTTCTTTAACAAAGGATAGATGAATTTTTCGAATATGGCAACAGGGAATCTCTCCCTTGTGAAATTTGACTCAATCAGTTCGGGGTCTGTGGAAAGCACATAAGAAAACCCCACCTCCATTGAATATAACACAGGGTGAGGTCTATCTCATTCTTCATCATCTTTCTTTCAGCTCTGGCTTGCTGCGTAGGCGAGTGATTTGCTCGGCAATGATTTTCCGAGCTTGCTTTGAATGAACAGTGCCGCTTCCTGAAGTTTATTATCATCCATTCCCGTCTTAATGCCAAGGCCGTTCAATAGATACAAAACATCATTTGTCGCAACGTTGCCTGCCGCTCCCGGTGCATACGGACAACCGCCAAGTCCGCCGATTGAGCTGTCAAACCGGGT
Source organism: Lentibacillus sp. (assembly GCF_035301675.1). Taxonomy (NCBI): domain Bacteria; kingdom Bacillati; phylum Bacillota; class Bacilli; order Caryophanales; family Bacillaceae; genus Lentibacillus; species Lentibacillus sp. The sequence goes on from NZ_DATGTT010000095.1 coordinate 15,310, forward strand.
GATTCCATGTTCCATTGAGCGCATGATGTTGGCGATTGCCATGCCGCGTGTATCATGAAAATGCATAATGATTTTTTCGCTCGGGAAGTGTTTCAGCACCTCACCCAGCAGCTGATCCACTTGTGCCGGGACAGCCGTACCGATAGTATCACCAAGGGAAATGTCATCCGCACCGGACTCAATCAGCCGGTCACACACACGCAGTACTTGCTCCGGCTTGATTTTTCCCTCGAACGGGCAGTCAAATACCGTTGAAACATAACCTGTCACATGCTTGCCCGCGTCTTTTGCGCCCTGTATCACTTCTTCGAGGACCGGGTATGTTTCATCAATTGATTTGTTGATATTTTTCTTATTATGCGTTTCGCTTGCCGACATGAATACTGAAGCACCGTCAATACCAGCTCCAAGCGCCAGTTCGAGGCCTTTCATGTTTGGAACCAGTGCCGAATAACGGACATTCGGATTCCGCTTGATGCGCCTTCCAACTTCATTTGCATCAGCCAGTGCCGGCACCCATTTCGGATGGACAAACGATGAATATTCGATTTCCGTTACACCCGATTCGGAAAGTGTGTTGATCCAGTGGATCTTATCAGCCGTCGATATCCGCTGTTTTTCGTTCTGCAGTCCGTCGCGCGGCCCGACTTCTTTTATCTGTACAAATTCCGGCCATCGTCTCATCATAAACCCTCCTTGGTTTATTGAAAACGGTTCTTTTTCTCTTGTCATTCGATAGTTGCATCAGACATCTCAGTGGCTGCCGCTATCTGGATTTCAGCTTGGAAAAACCTAGTATTTTACTGTGAATACGCTTACACAGACCTGACAAAAAAATAGGGTATGTTTATAAGTCTGTTTCTTTTCATCTATCATGTTCAATTGGGTTTCTTTCTATTCAACATTGTTGAATAAAGTATATAAAAAAATTCCCAAACTGTCAAATTTGTGAAAAGGTGTTTATCCCGCATAGAACTGGCAGTAAGACCCAACTTCAAGAGGATGAGGTGAAACCAAAGAGGATAAGTGGGGGATAAAGAACCACCACTTATTGAAGTTTCACTTTATACATTTTTCTGAAATCACCAATCAGCGGATCATCTCGACGAAGTGGGCAAGAATGCGTGCCGTTAAGCCCCAGATGACCTTTTCACCATAAATATAAAAGTACTCATCAATGTGGCTGGTGCGCCAATTATAATTTTCGCCGCCCGGAACAAGCTCGAACGGAAATGTCTTTTCCGGCTTCACTTGCAAGTTCACATGGTATATTTTCGGATCATTATCCAGAAAGAAAGACAGTGGCACCGTAAAAATCTCCTCGACCTCTGACGGATTGGGTTCAAACTGTTCATCAGTGCTGATCAGCCCTGCATGCGTATAGACAATCATGCCAAATGGTGTGACCAGATAATCAAGCGGATAGACATCTGAAATCCTCGCCTCACTGATGCCAAGCTCTTCTGTGGTTTCCCTGATGGCTGCGGCCTGCGGGTCTTTATCCCAGGGATCGACCCGTCCGCCCGGAAAGCAGATTTCACCCGGCTGGCGCCTCATCGTTTCCGAACGAACTTCAAAAAGCACGTGCAACTCGTCCGCCTTTTGAATAAGAGGCAAAATAACAGCTGATTTCATAAAGTGTTTATGTCCCAGCACTGCTGGGGTATGATCTTTAACTTTGTCCGTAATGCGGTCTAAATCCATCCAATCACCTCAAGCATTGCTTAATTATACTATAGCAAAATAGATGTCCTTGGATAACCAAAATGCTTCTCTTCTGATACATTATTCGAGATTGGCGAAAATCATTCATCTATAGTAATGTATCCATATCAGACCGCTAAATGACAATTGATTTCAGAAAGGCTGAGATTTGTGACATATGTTTTATTGATTATCGGTTTTTTACTCCTGATTAAAGGCGCTGATTATTTTGTGGATGGTGCATCTAAGATTGCCCGGGCACTTCACGTGTCACCGCTGTTAATCGGATTGACCATTGTAGCATTCGGGACAAGCTCACCGGAGGGAACCGTCAGTATTGTTGCCTCACTCGAGGAAAGTGCAGGTGTTTCAATTGGTAACGTGATCGGGAGCAACATTTTTAATATTACACTCGTTGTCGGCCTGACCGCCATCCTGAATCCACTGACTGTTAAACGGGAAACCATACGCAAGCAGATCCCGTTTACCTTGATAGCAAGTGTGGCTTTTCTTGTCGTGATCAGTGATGTGCGGCTGCAGTCAATGGGCGAAAACCTGATTACAAGAAGTGACGGCATAATCTTGCTTCTGTTCTTTGCCATTTTCTTATACTATTTGTTTGAGGTTGCGCGGACATCCAAAGAAGAAGAGGTTAACCAACAAAGCACGGATGATAAAACGAATTCATGGGGAAAGAATATTATCCTGACCATCGGTGGTCTCGCAGCGATCATTTTTGGCGGGGAGCTGGTCGTCAGCAATGCAAAGGAAATTGCCATGTCATTTGGTATGAGTGAAACCATGGTCGGCCTGACTATCGTTGCGATTGGCACCTCCCTTCCCGAACTGATGACATCTGTCACGGCTGCCGTCAAAAAAGAAAGCGAGATCGCTGTCGGAAATATCGTGGGAAGCAACGTTTTCAATATCCTGCTCGTACTCGGGACATCATCGGTTATTGCGCCGCTATCGGTTGACGGCCAGGTTTTTACAGATGCCCTGCTCATGATTTTCCTGACAGCAGTTTTGCTCATTTTTTCAAGAACCAGCTACCGAATCGGGAAAATTGAAGGTATTGTACTGACCATCGCATATGGATCATATATGGTTTTTGTGATACTACGAAACATGATGTGAGCCAGGAACCAGAGAAGCAGCATTCATTTGTCATACTGAATGCTGCAATTTCAGGTTAACCGCACCTTAACTGGAGACACCCTTTCCTCAAAAACCCCCCCAAACTTGACCCCGGTCAATTCCTTTCTGCCCAATCTGCCTTATATTGAAGTCAGAAGAAAACAAGGAGGCAGATGATCATGATTAAAGTGATCAACAATCATAAAAACCATATTACCGCGATTTCAGGAGGATTATTGGTACTGGCGCTTGTATTTTATTTGAATGGTCTGCAGGGATTTCGGGATGGTGCTCTGCTTGTGGCAACTTTTCTAGCGGGTGTCCCGATTTTCATCAAAGCATACCAGGCACTCAGGATGAAGGCATTCAGCATTGAACTGCTTGTCATTATTGCAGTGATCGGAGCGTTTTTCATCGGAGAATATATGGAATCGGCAGTCGTCACATTCCTGTTCATGTTCGGAGATTATTTAGAAGTCCGTACCCTTAGCAAAACACGGTCATCACTAAAAGAACTGGTTGATATGGCACCTCAGGAAGCAACAATCATCCGGGAAGGCAAGCAAGTGACTGTTCCGGTAGAAGATGTTATCGAAGGCGATCATGTAATCGTCCGCTCCGGCGGAAAAGTACCGGTTGATGGCAGCATCCTGAACGGTCAAGCAACACTGAATGAAGCAGCCGTTACAGGAGAATCTGTCCCGAGATCCAAGAAAACAGACGATCAAGCCTTCAGCGGAACGATTCTGGACAATGGCTACATTGAAATGATCGCTGAAAAAGTCGGTGATGATACAACATTTGCCAAAATCATTGAACTGGTGGAAGAAGCACAGGAATCAAAATCCAAGACAGAAAAATATCTTGACCGCTTTGCCAACATTTATACACCAGCCGTTGTGGTCCTGGCAGTATTGGTCTACGCACTGACCCAGAATCTGCACACAGCGATTACATTCCTGGTTGTTGCCTGCCCTGGCGCCCTCGTAATTGGTGCACCAGTTTCAAACGTTGCCGGAATTGGCAATGGCGCAAAGAATGGTGTTCTTATTAAAGGCGGCGAATTCATGGATAACTTTTCCAAAGTTGATACACTCATCTTTGACAAAACCGGGACACTGACAAGAGGCAAACCCGAAGTAACAGATATTAAAGTGTTTAATGGCGAAACACCTGATTCGCTGCTGCGCTTGGTTGCACAGGCTGAAACAATCTCCGAGCACCACTTGGGCCAGACAATCGTTAAAGAAGCGAACGCACGCAACATTGCACTTGACGGTGAACCTAAGAATACCGAAGTCATTAAGGGCAGCGGCATCCGTACAACCCTTGAAGGCCGCATTCTGGCAATTGGCAACCGAAAACTGATGGCAAACGAAAATATTGAAATTCCTGCCGGTGTTGCTAACTATGCCATTAATCGTGAGAAATCCGGCAACACAACCATATTTGCAGCTATTGACGGTCAAATCGCCGGTATTTTCTCAATAGCCGACCAGATTCGTGATGACGCTAAGCAGGCATTAGCTGAAATGCGCAAAAGTGGTATTCAGAAAATAATCATGCTGACGGGCGATAACTGGCACACAGCAGAACTTGTCGCCTCCCAGCTAGGCATTGATGAGATCCATGCTGAACTGCTGCCGGAAAACAAAGTGGAGATCGTTAAGAAACTTAAAGCAGACGGTCACATTGTTGCAATGGCAGGTGACGGTATTAATGATGCACCGTCAATTGCTGCAGCGGATATTGGCATCGCGATGGGCGAAGGCGGCACAGACGTCTCAATGGAAACCGCAGATGTCGTATTGATGTCAGACAAACTCAAGCAGTATTCACACGCTTTCTCACTATCGAAGGCAACCATCCGAAATATGAATCAGAACACATCTTTCGCAGTCGGCACCGTTTTTGTCCTACTGGCAGGTGTTCTGACAGGCAGTGTCCACTTAGCTTCAGGCATGTTCATCCATGAAGCAAGTGTCCTGCTCGTCATCCTGAACGCCATGCGGCTCATCCGCTTCAATCAGAAAAGCATGAAGAAAGAAGCGGGCAAAGAAGAAGTCTCCAAAATTGACTCAAATCAAGGAATGAACCGGATAAAGACTTTATACTGAAGATAGAACAAAACAAGGGAGAGATTACAATGAAAACTGCTAAATTCCAATTAGAACCGCTTACTTGCCCATCATGCATCAAAAAGATAGAAGGTAAACTCGGCAAGATGGACGGTGTGGAAAACGTCAAAGTGTTATTCAACTCAAGCAAAATCAAATCGACTTATGATGAAAGCAAAGTGACATCAGAGGAATTGCAGGAAACCATTGAAAAACTTGGTTATTCGGTCATGAGCTGACAAAAAAGGATGAGCAGTCTCCAGGATGGGGGCTGCTCAGTTTTGTATAAAAAAAGAGCTGCCGCACAATTAATAATTATTATAAAAAGAATAAAAGGCCGTTCTGGGCGCATTAACCCTCCGAATAACCATTTAAAAGGGCAATTTACTAATTGACTTTTTCCTCTCATGTAGTATAATTATAATAAATATTAGATTGTAATTATTATAAATTGTTGGAAATGGTTATTATTATCAGTTAGGAGGTATGAAGAATGGCGACAGAAACAAACGTCTTGGAAAAGCAGGACCGAGCGCCCCTTAGTTTCTTTCTCGAGAATACGTATTTCAGGAAGATCCGTGATCATATCGAATTGATCGCTGCACTCGTCAGCGGTTTTCTTATCCTTCTGACATGGTCAATGGAAAGTGTCCTTTCCCAGCCAATGTGGGTCATCCTTCATTTGATTGCATTTACAATTGGCGGGTATGCAAAGGCTAAAGAGGGCATTACGGAAACAGTCCGAACAAGGCAATTAAACGTGGAAATGCTTATGATATTCGCCGCAGTCGGATCAGTTGCCATCGGCTATTGGACAGAGGGGGCGATCCTGATTTTCATTTTTGCATTGTCAGGAGCCCTTGAAACATACTCCATGAATAAAAGCAATAAAGCCATTTCTTCCTTAATGGAGATGCAGCCTGAAGAAGCCGTACTGCTGGAGAATGGAATGGAAAACACAGTTCCCGTTTCATCGCTGGCGATTGATGATGCCATCCTTGTCCGTTCGGGTGAACGTATTCCGGCTGACGGCGTCATCACCAAAGGCACAAGCGCCATTGATGAAAGTGCGATCACCGGAGAATCCATGCCGTTGAGCAAGAAGAATGGAAATGATGTATATGCCGGGACAATGGCCCTGGATGGCACATTAACGGTAACAATTACGAAAAAGCCAACCGAAACAGTCTTTCAGAGGATCATCAATATGGTCCAATCCGCACAGGAGGAAAAATCACCGTCACAGCTATTTATTGAACGCTTTGAGTCAACCTATGTCAATGTCGTTTTGATCACTGTCGCCATTATGCTTTTCTTGCCTTACTTTGTGTTTGACTGGGCATTATCCGATAGTATCTACCGGGCGTTAGTGCTATTAGTCGTCGCGTCACCCTGTGCACTTGTTGCATCCATTACACCGGCCACACTATCGGTCATCTCCAACGCAGCACGAAAAGGTGTCCTGTTCAAAGGCGGCATCCATGTGGAAAATTTAAGCCATATTAAAGCGATCGCACTGGATAAGACAGGTACATTGACAAATGGCAAACCGGAAGTCACTGATGTTCATTTTGCTGATGAGGCGGACAAAACATATGTCACAGCAGTCGTCGGTGCGATTGAGAATGAATCCACGCATCCGCTGGCACAGGCACTTATAACATATAGCAAGCAGCAACTGGATGAAATGCCATCCCTGGATGTGCAAGAGATGAAAACACTGAGCGGTAAAGGCGTAACAGCGATTGTCGATAATAAAAAGTGGGAAATCGGGAATCCAGACTTTGTTGGAAGATCAGAGGCAGAAGCATTTTCAGATGGTATCGCCGCTGAATTAGCAGGGGAAGGAAAAACAATTATTTTTGCAAAAGCTGATGACACCATCGTCTCCGTATTTGCTTTAAAGGACACCGTCCGCAAATCAACGAAAAAAGCAATCAGCAAGCTGAAAAAAGCGGGTATTCACACCGTCATGATTACCGGAGACAATGAACTGACCGCCAAAGCAGTCGCTGAAGAAGCCGGCGTGCATCACTATATTGCCAACTGCCTGCCACAGGAAAAGGTCGAGCATGTTAAATCATTGCGCGAGAAATACCAAAACATCGCAATGGTCGGCGATGGCATTAACGATGCACCGGCACTGGCAAGCGCAAATGTTGGCATTGCGATGGGTGAAGGAACCGGTGTCGCACTCGAAACTGCCGATATGGTTCTCATGAAAAACAATCTGGAACGCATTACCAATTCCATCACGTTATCAGGGCGCATGAATCGGATCGTCAAACAAAATATCGCTTTTTCCTTAAGTGTGATCGTCGTTCTTATTTTAACGAACTATTTGCAGATGCTCGACCTTCCTTTAGGTGTCGTCGGCCATGAAGGCAGCACAATCCTGGTTATTTTGAATGGTTTGCGTTTGTTGAAATGATTATAAACTGCCGCTTTAGAGATTCTGGAGAAGTAGCGTGTATATCGATATACAAATCATCCCATATATTTGTACCCTTTTCCCCCAACGAAGCCAAATGAACATCCATTCATTAATCAATTTGACATTGTATGAGTTTAGTTGTAAACTGATCAATATACAAATAAGTTTAGTTATAAACTGAATAAAGAGATATGATCGATTCTCAGGGGGGGTGATGGTTTGGCTCAGGATGAAAGACGTACCAAAAGGTTGAACATGTTGCTATGGCACCGGCTGACGCGTGTCCATAAAGCGAAATTAAAGGGGACGAATGAATTATTAAATAAATTGAACCTGACCAACGCACAGCTAGATATTATCAGCCGTCTGGGAGAACAGCGTACATTGACTCAGCAGGAACTGGCGGAGACGTTGCTTGTGACAAAAGGGAATATCACGCAACTTTTGCGTAAACTCGAGGATCGTTATTTGATCAGCCGCAGAAAGGATTGGCGGACCAACTATATCTCGTTAACCAAGCAGGGGCATAAACTCTATCAGGAATTAACCCCCCAGATTGAAAACTATCAATGGGAGAAGTTCAGTAAACTCACATCTGACGAAAAAAAACAGCTGCTTCATTTGTTAAGAAAACTGCAAAACTAAAAGAGAAAAAAACATGCGATTCGCAATGGATTCACATGTTTTTTTGTTTTGGCCAACAAGCTGGGGAAAATATCGCAATATATATCCTACAGATGAAGACTTGGAAATGATTGAACAAGGTCCCTCAAATGATAACTATTCCACGCCACTCTCCAATATCGAAAACGCTTCTTGATCACAATCCACTTCAGCCATCGCACCATAGGGCAATATTATCATCGGTTCGGTATGCCCAAAATTCAGATTGTACAAAATCGTCAGGTCCTCCAGCTGATATTCCTTCATCACCGTTTGAATCGCTTTTTTGTAGTCCTCGTAGTATGTTTCATCCTGGGGTTTGCCAAAAATGATACCGTTCGCTTTTTGCAAGATCCCCTGTGCCGCATAATTGCGCAGCCAACGTTTAATGGATTCGGGCGGCGGCTTTTCTTCTGATGTTTCAAAGAACAGAATGCTATCCTCCCAATATTTGTCATCAGGCCAAATTGCGGTCCCTTTGGCGAATTCCAATACACCCATACAGCCGCCAATCAAACGGCCCTGCACGACACCCGATCCTTGCAGAATTTCATATCCCTGGTTCAACTGCATCGTGCGCCGGATGTATTTGTTCTTGATATCCCATTCCAGACGTTCACTCGTCCATTCCGCTGCCGGCCGGATTTCCCCAACGACATCGCTGGAAAACAATGTCCGCTTGACCATCTCAACCGTATACGGCAGCATCTCAACATTCTCGGCAAAGTCGGTCATAATCGCCGGTCCGTAAAATGATGACAATCCAGCTTTGTGGCAGAACAAATGCGATACAGTCACATCCGAATAGCCCATGAAAATTTTCGGGTTCTCCTTAATCACATCAAAATCAATATATGGAAGCAGCCGTATGCTTTCACTTCCACCGATGTTCGCAATAATCGCCTTGATGCTGTCATCCCGGAAGGCAGTCATCAAATCTTCAGCCCGTGCCTTCGGGTGTTCATAAAGATAATCCGCACCTTTTAAACTGTTTGGCATCGCGACTACCTCAAGACCGAAGACTTCACGCAGCCGCTCCACACCTTGTTCATAGCGCCATCTTAGTTCCGGTTCACCGGACCCGCCCCATGACGGGCTGACGGTCGCCACTTTATCGCCGAGTTCCAATCCAGCTGGTTTAGCTAGCATTCCGGACACCATCCTTTTCAATAACATGTTTCCTTATATTAACATAATAACTGATTAATCAGAATACTATTTCACAAAATTCGATATAACGGGCAATAGAACCACCACCTGAAAAGTAGCCTAAACACGCCCAAAATGTTTTAATGTAGGTAATAGAAGGAGGCTCCATCAATGTCACACACAGCACTCCAGGAATTTCTGCCGGCAATTCGTACATTGGGCACCGAAAGACCATTCACCAAACATGATTTATTAATCGAATCTTTGTTGATGGAAAAAGATGGGGATATCAGCATGTATTACGCGCCTCATAATGAATACATCAACACCGACGCCAAGATTGTGATTGCTGGCATCACTCCGGGATGGCGTCAAATGAAAACAGCCTATGAGCAGTTTGTTAAAAGCCTGTCTTTAGGTGAAGCACTGGAAACATGCCTGAAGGAAACCAAAGAGGCAGCCGGATTCGCCGGTTCAATGCGGAAAAACCTCATTGGCATGCTTGATGAATGCGGCATTCCAAATTCATCCGATTTGTTCGGGACAAACAGAAACTTCCTGCATACCACATCGATCATCAAATACCCGGTATTTATCAAAGGGAAAAACTACACCGGGCATCAACCGCCTATCGATCGCTCATCTTTATTGCGGCATTATGCCTACGCTGAATTCCCGGCCGAACTGACACATATCACGCCGCCCTCGCTCATTATCCCGCTTGGAAAAACAGCAGACCACGTCATCTCAAGACTGGCGAAGGAAGATAAACTGCCCAACCACACCTATTTAACCGGTTTTCCGCATCCGTCCGGAGCAAACGGACATCGCGTCAGACAGCTCCAGCGGCAAAGAGAGCAGCTTCTGGAGAAAGTAAAAACATGGAGAATGGGGTAGAACAAACATAACCCGGATTCTCAAAATATGCCAAACCGCGTTGCGTGATAATGAATTTACGGTTAGAAAACCATACTCCATCAAGCTAAATGTAAAAGCCAACCGCCGCTGAAATCACCCCTGCAATAACTGATGTTACGACATATATGGCTGCTAGTTTTATTCTGTTTGAGATCATTAGCGTTATGGTTTCGTTCCCAAAAGTTGAAAATGTTGTATATGCACCACAAAAGCCCACCCCGCCAAATAACCATAACCATTCACCGACTTGGTTTGTAAGGTGAAGCTGAGCAATCAGCCCAAGTAAAAAAGAACCCGTGATGTTAACGATCCAAGTCCCAATTGGAAACGGATATATATTTAGTGCTCTCCTACTAATCAGATTCCCTAATAAAAATCTGGCCGCAGCACCTAAAGAACCGCCTAATCCCACAATCCAAATCATTGTACATCACCTGTTCTTTCCTTAGGTAAGGCTAGTTTACTGCCTAAATATGTAAACGCCAACCCTAATATTACGGTTGCCAATATGTATAGTATTCCCTGAAGCATAAAACCCCGCTGAAATAGATTAATCGTCTCAAGTGAAAAGGTTGAGAAAGTTGTAAAAGAGCCGACAAATCCTGCTCCAATTATTAGCGTAATTTCAGATTTTATTTTTTCCTTTTGGCTCACAAATGTCAGAAACCACCCTAAAAGGAAACATCCAATAAGATTGATTAATAAAGTACCTAAAGGAAACCCATTATTTGTATATATCCATCCTCCCATGGCAAACCGGGATATAGCTCCGAAAAAACCACCGATCATCACTAATAATACATTCATATTAATCACCTTGTTCATTTCAGTTATATAAAGTGCCCCTGTCAAAGATATAGACAACCCTTTTGCGTTGGCAGGACTCATTATTGCAATTCTTAGTCTATCATAATCTCTATTCTTGCTTAACATACTCACAAACACTAAGGTGTTAAAGTGTTATCATCTATAATCTATAGCGATTCTGATCAGATCTATAGCGTTAATTTCCATATTCACTAAACAGAGGTACGAGTTTAATATAAAAAAAGCAGTCCAATTTACATATGAATTGAACTGCTAAAGATAAAATTTATCGAAACAGATCCATCAGCCGGTCCCAGAAGCCTTTTTCCTTTTCTTCGCCGGTGTCTTCTGTTGTTTCGGGTTCTTCCACTTCGATTGATTCGGTCTGCAGGACGAATTGCACGACGTCAACCTTTTTATTTTTATCCGAGACAAATGATTGCGGTTCAAAATCGGAAGCATCATATTCGTCCATCATCTGATCGACTTCTGACTGCATTTCACCCGGCAAATCATCGGTTCTCTCCTGTAATTCCTCTGTGCCGTTTTTCAGCTCGTTTGCACCGCTGTTCAGCGATGAGGCGCCTTTGGCAAGATCTTGAATGCCGGCATCAAGGTCCTTATAAGAGGCTGCCAGGTTGCTGACACCATCTGTATATTCCACGAGGCCGCTGTGGAAGGACTGATATTCAGAGGCAAGTGACGACAACCCATTCTGCAGATCCTTGATTGCACCCATCTTATCCATGCTTTGCAGGCCTTTTTCAATCTCGGAAGCTGTTGTTTCGGCTTTATCGGCCATTTTTCTGATACCGCTCGAAACATCGTTCAATGTCCCCTCCACAGAGCCGAACGCTTTTTTAACCTCCTGAAACGTTCCTTTGGCATTCTGCGCAGCCTGATAGGTTTCAAAGAGCTGATTCACAACTTTTTCCTGATTCGAATTATTTCTGCTCTTTTCTTTCGTTTGATTCTTATTAGCAGAGTCATTTCCGCTTTGTTCTTTAAGCTGATCCTTGATTGCATTAATTGTCTCTTGATTGATCTGATAATCAGGAATGCCGCCTATCGCTTCTTTCAAACTGCCATACGCATTATTATACTTCTTTTTCAGCGTATTCAGCCCATCGGCAGATTCACGCAAGCGGCCTGCCAGTTCACGCAATTTGCCGGGCAATGCTTCAAGCTCGCTTAAATCAGGAGCTTCAGGCACTCCACCCTGCACTGAATTATTCACCTTGTTTAAAGCATCACGAATACTGGCAGAGCCATTGACCAACTTATCAGATGATTGATCAAGTTCGTTTATGCCGCTTCGATAATCACTCGATCCGCTGCTCAGATCCGAAGTACCGGCACTCAAGTCTGAGATGCCGCTATTCAAGTCGCCGACACCTTGATTGATGTCACTGATTGCGTCGGATAACGACTGCATATCACTTTTCATACCGCCCAAATCCGGATCTTCAACCGACATCGAATACGGTGCTGCCGATATATCAATCGGATCCATCTCAAAGTCGGTGACATTTGCGGATACAATGAATTCTTCCTCTTTTTCAGGCATCACGGTAAAATTGATTTGTTTATTTTTACCTGAAGTAGCTTCAGTTCCATCAGGTGCTTGGATATCATCAGCAATTGACGGATCAAGCGTCAGTGAGATTTGCAGCAAGTAGTTTTTGAAAAACACGGAATCGACACTCTCATTAGCGGATGTGGCAATCTGAATTTCCAACGAACCGCTTTTGCCGGCCAGTTCATCAGGTGCCATCTCTTCGCCATCCAATAAATATGTGATATCGATATTCCATGGGAGCGGGCGGTTTTCCATCGCGCCCTGATAATAAAACTCCTCATCTTCCGCCTGAAACCGGACTTTATTATCATCGGTCTGTTCGATGTCGTTTAAGTTGCTTAAGTTGCGCACATCGGTATAATCCCCATGATCAACAACTTCGCCGGGCTCGGTGACGTGGAAAGTATTGACCACGTACATATCCTGCAGTTCCCCGCCTGCACCCAAGTTACCGTAAATTGCCTCATCTTTGGCAGAATACTTGCCGGCTTCCGTTTCTGACTTACCGCCGCCGTTATTATCTTCGGCTAAAGCGGCTAGAGGCGTCGAGCCAAATACCAGCACGGCACTCAACATGATGATCGCTAATTTTTTTGGCCGCATAGCATCACTTCCCTTTAAAAAAGTTTGGTTTCCATGATGTTTTTTCAATGATCCGATCAAAAATAAGCAACAACGCTGGCAGCAAAAGCACAACCAGCAGAAACGCCAATAACGCACCGCGTCCCAGGAGCAGCCCAATAGACGAAACAATTGGATCAGTTGATGTCGCCCACAGGATAAAACCGACACTGGACAAAATCGATGCTGATACGCCGATCGAGAAAATCTTTTCATTTGTGGTTTTCTTAATCGCCGCGAACGCATCCATTCTTTTGCGATTATACGTATAATTTTCCGTTAGTAAAATCGCGTAATCGACCGTTGCCGCAAGCTGAACCGTACTGATAATCAAATAGCCGATATACACGAGCGACGAGTTGGTAAAGTACGGCACTGATAAATTAATCCAGACAGCGGATTGAATCGTCAGCAGCAACACAACCGGGATGGAGATTGAACGAAATGTGATGAGCAGCACAATGGCAATCGTCACAACCGTCAATATATTCACAATCGTGTTATCCTGTTCCACAATATTTTTCATATCATACAAAGTGACACTTTCTCCAAGGGCATGAAAATCATCACCATAATAATCTGCCGCAGTGTCCCTTACATTTTCCACCAGGTCAAAGGCTTTGTCACCCTCATTGTCGGTTGTTGTATTTAACGTAATCCGGCTGTAGTTCTCCGAAAAGAACTGTTCTGTCTGGGACTTATCAAGATACTCCGGCGGTATTCCCGCCCCGATGGTATCAACATAAGAGACAGTGCTTTTCACTTGGCTGAGGTCATCAAGCTCCTGGACGAGCTCTTCCTCCCGGGCAAGGTCGCCTTTTGGCACCAACAGCACCACCGGCGTAAATTTGCCGAATGACTTTTCAATTTCAGCTGCATCACTGCCTGCCCGTGTATGTTCCGGGTGTCCGCCGGTTCCATAAAGGAAATTGGTTTGACTCTGCGCCAGAAATGCCGGCACAATCAGAATCAGCACCACCAGGAGCACAGGGACGCGCAATTTCATGACATGTTTGCCGACACGATAAACACTTGGCATGAATGGTCTGTGTTGTGTTTTATCAATCCATTTATACAGCATCAGCGTCAGAGCCGGGAGGAAAACCATGACACTGATAAAGCTGAGCAAGATCCCTTTCACCAGGTTCAGACCCAAGTCAGCGCCAAGTCCGAATTCCATAAACGTCAGGGCTGTAAATCCGAAGAACGTTGTTGATGCACTTGCTGCAATAGCCGGGAATGACCGCTTCATCGCAAGTTTCATCGCTTCTGTTGGATTTTCAGTCTCTTTCCGGTAGTCGTCGAAACTGTGAAGCAAAAATATCGCATAATCGAGCGACACAGCCAGTTGCAGGATCGGTGCCACCGCCTGCGTTACAAACGAAATCTCACCGATAAAGACGTTCGTCCCCAAATTAATCAAGACAGATACCCCGATTGCTGTCAGGAAAAATACCGGCTCAATCCATGAACGCGTTGACAGGAGCAGAATCAGGATTATAACCGGAACGAGAATCAACGCGGCATTCATCGACTCCTGTCCGGTCATTTTTTGCGAGATCGCTGTATCAAGGGAATCCCCTGACATGGCGTTTTTCTCACCAATCAATTCATAAATGGCATCCGTTGTTTCCACTTCTTTTCCTTCTTCAATATGGAAAGAAAACAATGCATTGCCATCCTCATAATACGACTCGACAGTATCAGTATCCGCCATTTCGACCGGTGTTTTGATATCTATCACATCATCGAGCCACATCACTTCCGAAACACCATCAACGGCTTCCAGCTTTTCTTTAAAGTTTAATGCTTCCTGGATGCTGACATCCTTCATCATGACCCGGGTGTTGGCAACCGCCCCGTCGAATTCCTCATCCATCACATCCATTGACTCAATGGACGGGGTATCATCCGGCAAATAGTCAACCATATCATGATTAACCGGCACACCAAACTGCACCACCGCGCTGATTATCGTCAGTAGCAGAAATGTAATCACAATCGATTTTTTATATTTTAAAATGCGTGTTGTCATATCAATCGGTGTTCATCCTCTCTTGCATCATACATTCGAACACGATAATATTATATACGACACCGTGTTGGATTTACAACAAACAGTTTTATATCTTGCGTACAAAACCCAACACATCTTAAAAATTTGTTGCTGAACACAAAAATGAAAGTGTGACGATTTTATGAACGAAAAACTCGACCGCCGAAAAAAATACACCCGCATGGTCTTAAAGGACAGTTTGATCACATTATTGAAAGTGAAACAGTTTTCAGCGATTACCGTCAAAGAAATCTGTGAAGAGGCTGATATCAACCGGTCGACTTTTTACAGCCACTATCATGACCAGTTTGATTTGCTGGAGCAGATAGAAGAAGAGCTGATTGCGGATTTAAATACCTATTTAAATCAATACAATTTCGAGCAGGAAGCAGAAGCATTAAAGATGACTGAAAAGCTGCTGGAATACGTTGTCTCCAAGCGTGATATCTGCCAGACACTTCTCAGTGGAAACGGTGATCATTCCTTTGAACGCCGTGTGATGGACGTTGCCCGGACATTTCTGATCAAAAGCTGGATGGATAACAATGAAGTCGATCCGGACATATCAGAATATGCCGGTACCTTTGTCATCAGCGGGAGCATCTACGTCATCAAGCATTGGCTGGCGAACGACATGGATAAGTCCCCGAAACAGATGGCCGAGTTGATTAATAGTTTCAGGTTTAGAGAGTGAGGCGCCATTATAAAGATAAAGCAGAGTTGGTTGTTTGGCGCTTTTTATTTACTTATCACACAATGATCTGGAAATAATCGTTTGGCGAGATTGTTGCGCGAAATCGAGGCATTGCCGCGCGAAATCTCCGAGGATGCAACTGAGGAATGAAAAAGCCAATGACACACCATACGGCTTAAGTTCGGCCATCTTCTCAAACGATGAAGATAAAGCACGCGAGTATGCACTGGACATGATATTTGGCATGACCCCACATCAACGATCAGCCGGTCCAGGACGAACCAACCGCTATGTTCGGCGGCATGCGCCAAAGCGGTATTGGCCGCTTCGGTAGTCCATATATTATTGAAGAGTTTACGGAAGGTAAATGGATTTCAGTGCAGAAGAAAGAAAGGACATTTCCGTTTTAATAGAGGTATGAGGATCCCCAGCCTTAAGTGAAAAAGCTGGGGATCCTTGTATGATGCACCATAAAATTGTATTGATAACAAAGATAACGAGACCCATCATCTCATTTTACTTCTGGTAGCCTCTATTTATTTCTCATACTCCCGCTCTTCGATTCTCACCAATAGCTTCCCAATATTCTTCCCTCTAAACAAATCAAGGAACGCCTCCGGAATGTTTTCAAAGCCTTCTCGGATGGTTTCACGATACGTCAGTTTTCCTTCCTGGAGCCATTGGCCGAGCTGTTTGGTACCTTCTTTGAAGCGGTCGGAATAATTACCGACCGTGAAGCCTTGCATGAGGGCGCTTTTCTTAATCAGGGTCTGCTGCACACGCGGTCCAATGTCTTGTTCATCTTTGTTGTAGGACGAAATCGCGCCGCAGACCGGTATGCGTGCATAGCGATTCAATTGCGTCATGACAGCGTCCGATATCTCCCCGCCGACATTATCAAAATAGACATCGACACCATCCGGGCAGGCGCGCTTTAAGTCATCTTCTATATCGTCCGTTGTCCGGTAATTGATGCCTTCATCAAAGTTCAATTCGTCTTTCAAAAAGTTTGTTTTTTCATCGGAACCGGCAATGCCGACGACGCGTGCACCTTTGATTTTGGCGATTTGCCCGACGGTTGAGCCGACCGAACCGGCTGCACCTGAAATCACAACGGTTTCGCCTTCTTTTGGCTTGCCGATATCTAAGAGACCAAAATAAGCAGTCAAGCCGGTCATACCCAATATGTGCAGATTTGTAGTGATGGGAGCAATGGACGGATCGATTGGCCGCACTTCATTTTCACCAGCAACATAGTACTCTTGCCAGCCGAACGAACCCGTCACAACATCGCCTTCTTTGAATTGATCGGATTGTGATTCAATTACCTCGCCAATCGAGCCCCCCTCGATCACTTCATTAAGTTTGAACGGTTCGATGTATGATTCTACATTTTCCATTCTGCCCCGCATATACGGATCAACGGAAGCATACAGCGTCTTGATCAGAATCTGACCTTCCTGTACGTTCTCAACATCCTTTTTCACAAATTCAAACGTATTGTCATCCGGCATGCCCTGTGGCCGTTCAGCCAGGATTATTTGATTATTAACGCGTGTCATATAAATGTCTCCTTTACAAACGTTTATGGTTCCTTGTTTTCCATGGTAATGAAAATATCGGGCTTATGCCAGCGAAAGTAATTGAGGAGTACTGGGGTATAAACTGATTCGTCTGATGCAAGGTACAGGACAATATTAGAGACTTCTTAGGATTGTACCAGTCGTTTAACAGAAATATGTTTGGGGAATTCCTTGATCTCTTCAACAGCGTCTCCTTCGGTAACATTGGCGTTTCGATTACCCCGGGATGAACCGAATTAACACGGATTCCAATAATTCTCTAAAGATACCCCATCTCCTTCGCCGAAAATGTCAGCTCATCTCTGAATTTAGGATGGGCGATGTCAATCAGAGCTTTCGTCCGCTCCCGGATCGTTTTTCCGCGGAGGCGTGCGATGCCATACTCGGTGACGATATAATCCACATCATTTTTTGATGTCGTGACAGGTATACCCGGATTCAGTGACGGGACGATTTTGGAAATCGAATCACCCTTGGCGGTGGCGTACAGACAGATGACGCCCCTGCCGCCTTCTGACAGACGGGAGGCCACCTGAAAATCGGATTGGCCGCCGGTGGATGACCAGTACGTGCCGCCAACCTTTTCTGAATTGACCTGGCCGAGAAAATCGACTTCCACACCTGCGTTGACCGTTACGAGTTTGTCAGCCGACTGCAAGCGGCCAACATGGTTTGTCTTGTTCACTGGCAGCATATAAATATCCTGATTTTCATGCATGAAATCGTAAAGCTCGCGGGACCCAAAGGCGAACGTTGCCGTTATTTTGCCTTTTTGAAACGGGTTGTTTTCGTTGGTCAATGCGCCGCTTTCATACAGCGTCATGATTTTCTCGGGCACCATTTCGGTATGGATGCTCAAATTGCGGTAGTCCTTCAAATTGTCGATAATTGCATTTGGGATCGACCCAAAACCAATCTGCAGGATATCCCCGTTATCAATCAGACCCGCTACATAGTCCCCAATAAACTTGTCTTTTTCCGATTGCTCAGGTGCGGGCGGTGCTTCAGGAATCGGCTGATGATTCTCGATTAACGCGGTGACATCCGAAATATGGACCTGATTTTCTCCATATGTGCGCGGCATGTACTCGTTAACTTCCAGCAAAACAGTTTCAGCATGCGGGATCATCGCAATCGTGTGATCCGCGTTCGTTCCCAGCGAAAACCAGCCGTTATCATCCATTGGTGACGCTGTTGTCAAGACAACCGGTTTTCTGGCTGTTTGTTTCAGTATTTTTGGTATGTCGGAAAAATGGTTTGGCAAAAGGTCGATTTTTCCTTCTTTAAATGCTTTTCGTTCCGCAGCACCCATAAACATGCTGATGATTTTTAGTTTGTCCGGGTCTGCGTTTATGACTTCACGGGTGGTAAACATTTGAAACAGACGATTGCCTTTAAGCCCCTCGAAAGTTTCCAGTTGCTTCATGAGCGCTTCCGGTTCCGCAACCAGAATCGGTGTGATGATATCGGTATTTGGCTGAATAAACGTGATGGCTTCCTCTTTCGCTCGAAGTTTTTGTTCGTATAATTGTGCAGGGTTCATGATTGATTGCTCCTTTAACTAAACATTCCGTTCACCGATTATAACATTGTGGGCAGGGGAGTTCCGCACTTAAACACCACAAGCGATTCTTCCATTTTTTATCCCTCTATGTTTAGTGATCAGTCCCAATTATCATTCGCTTGCATAGGCTAATGAAAAAGTGGAGGAATCTATATGTACAGAAACCAATACATGTATACAAACCCGTCCTATTATCTTTGGGCGCCGGTTCCTATGTCTGATGACAATCATACCGGGGCTTATTCTGATGTCCGGCAGCAAGTAAGCGTTCAGGAGGTTATGCAGCGGCTGCGATCGGAGCACAGTGATCTATATTCACAATTTGAGCAGGCAGGAATGAGCAGACAAATTGCCGAATATGTCTTTTTCTTTGTAATCAATTATACACTGAACCAGGCAAACACAAACCAGTCAGCTGACCAAATTTATCAGCAATTTCATCAGCAAGTCCCGTGGTTTTCATTCTTTGTCAGGCAATTTGGTGTGTCGCGGGATCTCATGGATCGTGTGCTGAGGCGCGTGATCGAAATTATCCTCGGACTCATAGGCGGCGGTCAGCAGCCCGGTGATGGATGGTCCGGCTGGGAAAACCTTGGCGGTACCTTAACATCGGCTCCGGCCGTTTCCTCGTGGCAAAATAACCGCTTGGATGTCTTTGCCAGAGGTACAGACAATGCCTTG
This sequence comes from Lentibacillus sp., assembly GCF_035301675.1. Taxonomy (NCBI): domain Bacteria; kingdom Bacillati; phylum Bacillota; class Bacilli; order Caryophanales; family Bacillaceae; genus Lentibacillus; species Lentibacillus sp. The sequence goes on from NZ_DATGTT010000095.1 coordinate 35,017, forward strand.
TATCATATTTGGTGGAACGGTTCTAGCTGGAGTAACTGGCAAAACCTCGGCGGTCAGTTAACGTCAGCTCCGGCAGCTGTCTCGTGGGGGGCAAACCGGATTGATGTATTTGCCCGCGGCACCGATAACGCGCTTTACCATAAATGGTGGAACGGATCTAACTGGAGTGACTGGGAGAACCTTGGCGGTGTGCTGACAAGTGGTCCCGCTGTATCCTCCCGGCGAACAAATCAGCTTGATGTGTTTGCCCGCGGAAATGGCAACCGACTTTATAAGCGGACATGGAACGGATCTAACTGGGAGGATTGGGAAGACCTTGGCGGAAACCTTAACTCGGAGCCTGCAGCTGTCTCATGGAACCCGAACCGCATCGATATCTTTGCCAGAGGGCAAAATAGCAATTTAATTCATAAATGGTGGAACGGCAGCTCATGGAGTGATTGGGAAAGCCTTGGCGGTACATTGACAAGTGCACCGGCTGTTTCGTCAAAAAGGCCAAATCGCCTGGAAGTCTTTGTGCGCGGCACAGGCAACGAGCTTTACCGGAGAGCATGGAATGGATCGAGCTGGAGCAGCTGGCAGAACCTTGGCGGCAACTTAACATCGGCCCCAGCAGCGGTTTCCTGGGGGCCAAACCGCACCGATGTTTTTGCCAGAGGGCAAAACCGTGATCTCATCCATTTATGGCAGGGGCAGTAACTTTTCCGAAGACTAAAGGAAGCACCCATTAGCTTGAAACGGTGCTTCCTTTAATTTCATTATTTTATAAGTTAGACAGGCTTTGCTTCGCTTTTGTCCGTCAAATCCAGCGCTTTTGCGGTTGTCGCATGAACGTCACGGATCAGCTCTGGATGATCCCTTAGAGACACGGCATAAGACGGGATGATCTCTTTGATTTTTGGCTCCCACTCGTTTAAACGGTCCGGGAAGCATTTTTCGATAACTTCTAGCATGATTGAAGCCGCAGTTGACGCACCCGGTGATGCACCAAGCAGTGCAGCAATCGAACCGTCCTCGGAGTTAACGACTTCCGTACCAAATTGAAGCGTGCCACGGCCGCCTTCCTCGGTATCTTTAATCACCTGCACACGCTGTCCCGCGGTCACGAGTTCCCAGTCCTCACTCCTGGCGTCCGGGATGAACTTGCGCACCTCTTCCATACGCTGTTCTTTCGATAACGTCAGCTGGCGGACAAGGAATCTGGTCAGCTGCATGTTTTTCGCACCGGCTGCGAGCATTGTAAAAGCATTATTCGGTTTGACCGATCCTAATAAGTCCATGTTTGATCCGGTTTTCAGGAATTTCGGTGAAAATCCGGCATATGGACCAAACAGCAATGTTCTTTCGCCATTGATATACCGCGTATCCAGGTGCGGAAGGGACATTGGCGGTGCACCAACCTCAGCCTTGCCGTATACTTTGGCATCATGCTGCGCCACAACGTCCGGATTATTGCACACCATAAACAGGCCGCTTACAGGGAAGCCGCCGACATGCTTGCTTTCCGGAATATTCGTTTTCTGCAGCAACGGCAAAGCGCCGCCACCGCCGCCAATAAAGACGAATTTCGCAGTATGGCATTCGAGCGTGTCTTCTTCATAATTACGCACTTTCACTTCCCATAAGCCATCGTCAGTGCGCTTAATATCTTCCACCGTGTGATTGTATCGGATATTAACATTGCGTTCTTCTAGATGCCCAAGCAGTTTACTGGTGAGCACACCGAAATTGATATCGGTGCCCGTATCGATTTTCGTTGCCGCGATTGGCTCATCAACATCCCGGTCTTTCATGACCAGTGGAATCCATTCTTCCAGTTTGTCCAGGTCGTCGGAAAACTCCATTCCCTCAAACAGCGGATTTTCAGTCAGTGCTTCAAACCGCTTTTTCAAAAATTCCACATTACCTTCCCCATGGACCAAACTCATATGCGGCAGCGGTCTGATGAACTCTCCGGGGTTATCAATATAACCGTTATTGATCAGGTAGGACCAGAATTGTCTTGACTCCTGAAATTTTTCGTTAATCTTCAGGGCTTTATTGATATCAATCGATCCGTCCGATTTTTCGGGCGTGTAGTTAAGCTCACATAATGCAGAATGTCCCGTTCCTGCATTGTTCCATACATTAGAGCTTTCTGCACCGGCGCTTTGGAGCTTCTCAAAAACAGTGATGTTCCAATCTGGTGCCAGTTCTTTTAAAAGAGATCCCAATGTCGCACTCATAATACCCGCGCCGATCAGGATAACATCTGATGACATCTGTCTATTACTCATTTTTTTCATCCTTTTCCCGTTAAGATTTGCAGAAAGGATGCGCTCTTATTCCGGCGTCACACACAAAAAGAGACGCAATCCAGCCGCCCATCTTTTCTGAACCAATATACTCAAACTATAGTGTATCATTATTATCTATAGAATAAAATATGTATTTACTGTTTACCCGCATTCGCAGCAGAATAATCCAGCTTTTGTGATGGAATAGAAAACAGAAAATAAGAATGAAAGCGTTCAATTTGTGTACGAAATCTATGTTGTGGTAAATACGGAAATTTTCTGTATATAGGGATAACTACGATTTAAGTCCGCTTCTGGTGTTATTTATGGTACGGTTCACCTCTCATAATCCTAAACCCGCGATAAATCTGCTCCAACAGAATCAGCCTCATCAGCTGATGCGGAAACGTTAGCCTGGAAATCGACAGCGCCAGGTCACTCCGCTTCTGTACATCTTCACTGATTCCGACTGAACCGCCTATAACGAAGGCAATTTTGCTTTTCCCATACGTTGCAAGTTTATCCAGTTTGGCGGCGAATTGCTCCGAGGTCATCATTTTTCCACTGATCTCCAATGTCACAACATAAGTGTCCTGGTTTATGCAAGAGAAGATTCGCTCGCCTTCTTTTCGTTTTACTTCATTCATTTCAGCATCGCTCATGTTTTCCGGAGCCTTTTCATCAGCAACTTCCCTGATTTGAACTTTCGTATAGGGACCAAGCCGCTTCAAGTATTCCTCGATGCCCTGTTTCAGGTATTTTTCCTTTAATTTTCCGACAGCAATGATTGTGATGTTCATTCAAAGGACATCCTTTTCTGATTCGTTTGTACCTATTTTATCAAAAGAAAGCATGAAATACATGCCAGTGTTAAACGAAAAGATTATTGAGGGGTTTTGGTGGCTCACGATCGAATTGGTTACCTGTATTTAGTATAATAGAGCAGACAGGAAGAAAGGATGTGAGACATGGCCTATAAACCACGCAGCCAGCCAGATGAGCTGTTGCTATTAAGTTCTTTGAACAGACGGGGCGATTTGACCCCAAAAGAAAAACAACACTATTTGAATTTGAGCAAGGGGTTTAAAGGTGAAGTCACATTTGACGAGCTGACCAAACAGCTTCAATGCGACTGCTGTATATTAAATGACCTCTTGCTGCAAGCAAATAACACGCTCTTTCAAATCGATACGCTTATTATCACATCTAAGAAGATTCATATGTTTGAAGTGAAGAATTACGAAGGGGAGTATGGCTTGCATGCAGATAAATTTTACAAACTGCCCCATTATGAAATTGTGAATCCTTTGCATCAGTTAGGACGGAGCAAATCTCTGCTGCGCCAAATATTCCATGAGTATGCCTTCAACCTCCCAATTGAAGCCTCAGTTATTTTTATCAATCCGGAGTTCACGCTTTACCAGGCAACTCCCGACAAACCCTTTATTTTGCCCACACAGTTGAAAAGCTTCATGCGCAAATTGAATGCTACAAATTCTAAATTAAGCAACACGCACAGACACATAGCAGAAAAATTGAACGCCCTTCATATCAAAAAATCGCCACACAAGCTCTTGAAATCTTATCATTATGCGGATCTCCAAAAAGGGATTACTTGCTTAAAATGTCATTCCCTTTCCACTGTAATTGAAGGGCAAAAACTGGTGTGCCGAAAATGCAATCATAAAGAGGCCGTTGCGAATGCCATTATGCGATCCGTTGAAGAATTTAAACGCCTGTTTCCGAAACATAAAATCACCACAAGCGTTATTCAGGACTGGTGCCAGGTCGTAAATTCGAAAAAGCGAATCCGGAAAGTATTAGATCAACACTTTACAAAAATAGGAACAAATCGGTGGATATATTACGAGTAAACCTTTTGCAGATATTTGAAGTCCATCATTCCCTTCAGTGAAACTGAGGGGATCGGGATTTTAATGAGGAACAGTGGCTGTTTCTAACTTTGAAATCCGGGCTCAAGGACTTTTCGGCGGAATTAATGCACAGTTTTGGCCTCGAGATTAGTTCTCGAGGCTTTTTTGTTGATTCTTTCACCGTGATTTGGACTAGAGAACTTCTCTCGAGGTCCTTTTACCAGCCTTTAAACACAAAATCGGACTCGATAAACCTGTTCACGTGGCTATTTCAACAACTCCGATTTGACTGCGGGATCCCTGGCACAGCAATTCGAGACTATTATGTGCATAAACAGACGGCACACCGCGGCGGATTTTCGCTCAATCCTGCCGCTGCTCGCTGCCGGCTTTCCGCTGATCCATATAAAGTGTGAGCGGCTTGTCGGAGCCGCTTACCAGTTTATAAAAATAAGAGGATGTCAGGTTATAGCTGTCCTCAATCTTTTCAGCGAGGAAGCTGCTTCGTTCAAACAGGATTGACCGGAATTCGCTGATTTGCCGGTGGAACTTCTCCATCAGGGCTTCCTGATTTTCCAGTCGGTCAAGCATCTCCTCCTGTGCCTTATCCTGTCCGGCAACTCGCTCTGCCATCCCTCTGTTCATCTCAGCAAGCTCATTCACTTTCTGTGTCATTTTTTGATTAATCGATTCGTATGCTGCCAGCCGCTCGACGATATCCCGGCTGGATTCATTCAACGATTCAATCTTTCCGGCAACTTCTTTTTTCATCGTATCTTCATTCTCAAGAATGTGCTGTAGCTGCTGGTTGTTCCGTTCCAGTTTTGCCAGCCATTCCATCGCCTGGTGTTCAAATTTTTCATGCTCACGTTCGCGCTTGTTCAACGCCTGTAGCTGATCACCAATGTTTTTCCACTTGCTTGCGTTGGCATGTTGCTGGCGGTGATACATCGATTTGATTTCATGAAACGCATTCGTTAACGATTGATTGATTTCTTTCTGCTCATGGATCATGTCAGCGAAATTATCTTTATGAAAATATCCCTGATTCGGTTCAAGGATTTTGCCGTTGTTTTTAAAAACTTTAGGATGTTCGTTATGGTTGATAAAAAGCCCCACGTCATCACTTCCCTTATTGCATGTTGATAATAGCCTATGCAATTGCAGGGGGATGCGGGACAGTGCCTCCGTCCCCTTACAACAATTTCCGCTGCACACTGTCTCCATTATATGTGAATAATACCCGCTTATCTTCCACAACCGTCTCCAAGTAGACATTGCGCCCCCACAATTGATAAATATACGGCAGGACATTTTCCAGGTAATGCAGATCGAGCTCAGTGCCTTCATAACCGTGCATTAAGTACAATTCACCATTCCGCAAATAATCGCCGTTTTCGACCGTGATATATGGAAACCCCCCGTTGATCCGTGATGAGACAAGCTGATCACGCACATTTTCATAATCTTTATCGGTAATCGTATAGTCACTTCCCTGCTTCTCAAACAAATACATATCTTCCCGGTTCACCATTTCTTTTGTTAAATAATTTCGAATGAATGACTGATCTGACTCAATTTCTCGTACTTCAAAGATTTTTTCCCTGCCTGAATTTGGCTCAGCCCCCAGTTTTCGCATGTCATCGGTCGGGTTGTTAAAACGTTCTTCAATATCCTCGTATATTTTTAAACCGAGATAATACGGATTGATCTGCTGCTTTGAAGGCTGCACGACACTTGCATTCAGTGACGCGAATTCGACCGCTTCTTCCGCTGTCAAATCCATCTCCCTCAAAATCCGCTGATGCCAATACGAGGCCCAGCCTTCATTCATAATCTTCGTTTCCAGCTGCGGCCAGAAATAAAGCATTTCCTCGCGCATCATTGTTAAGATATCACGCTGCCAGTTCTCAAGTTCACGGCTGTGCTCCTCAATGAACAGCAGCAGATCCTTTTCCGGTCTCGGCGGAAATTTTTTCTGACGTTTTTTGACCAGCTTTGGCTTGTTGTCATGTTTCAAGTTATCCAAATCCCACAAATCATCATACGGCGTTTTCGCAGCAGGCCGTTCCTGCTCAGTCGCTTCCTCATCTTCTGTATAATCAGGCAATTCCGGCCGGATAAGCGATGGGTCGATATGTTCCTGAATCGACAGAACCGCGTCGAGAAAACGTTCCACCTCATCGCGTCCATAGATCATTTCATAACTTTCAATCCGCTCAGCTGTTGCCGTCATGCTTTCCACCATATCGCGTCGCGTATTGCCGAAACGCACATTGTTTTTGAAAAAGTCACAATGTGCGAGCACATGTGCAATAATAAGCTTATTTTGGATAAGACTATTGGTATCGAGCAGAAAGGCGTAGCACGGATTGGAATTGATGACAAGCTCATAAATCTGGCTCAGCCCGAGATCGTAATGCAGTTTCATCTTATGGAACTGCTTGCCGAAGCTCCAGTGGGAAAATCGTGTCGGCATGCCATATGCTCCAAATGTGTAAATGATATCAGCAGGACATACTTCATACCGCATCGGATAAAAATCAAGTCCGAAGCCGGTCGCTATTTCCGTGATTTCATCAATTGCCCGGTTCAGCATCTGTGTCTCCGTCAAAATGATCATCCCTTCAAGTGGTCTTTTTACAGTGTATGAGCTGGGGATTAAAATTTTGACCAGTAAACGAAGAAGAAGATGTAAATTAATTGGAACATTTATTAAGTCATAAAACTGTCATAAAAATCAAATGATTATTATAGCGGTTATAAAGCGCTTTCAAAAAGTCAATCCATTAGAAATATTCAGTAAAATCTTGTGTTTATGCGCTTTTTCATGTAAAATAATATCATTACGTCACTTTTATCCAGTGAATTTTACAATTTTTTCTAAAAAGGGGATGACCAATGAGTACAATAGAAACAACTTTAAAATCAGATAAACAGAAAAAAGCCAACCAATATATAGAGAAAATATATAATGCCACTGAACAACGCAATCCTCATGAATCTGAATTCCTGCAGGCTGTTAAAGAAATAGTCGACTCCCTCGCCCCAGTACTGGCCCATCACCCGCAATACATGGATTCCGGCATACTTGAAAGACTTCTGGAACCGGAAAAGAGCATTTCGTTCCGCGTTCCCTGGGTGGATGACCAGGGAAAAGTACAAGTAAATCGCGGGTATCGCGTACAGTTCAATAGCGCACTGGGCCCGTATAAAGGCGGATTGCGCTTCCATCCGTCCGTGAACGAAAGCATTGTGAAATTTTTGGGCTTCGAACAAATTTTCAAAAATTCCCTCACCGGACAGCCGATTGGCGGTGGGAAAGGCGGATCGGATTTCGACCCGAAAGATAAATCGGATATGGAAGTCATGCGGTTCTGCCAAAGTTTCATGACGGAACTGTATAAGCATATTGGACCGGAAACCGACGTTCCTGCTGGTGATGTCGGCGTCAACGCCAGAGAAATTGGTTATATGTTCGGTCAATACAAAAAAATGCGCGGAGCCTTTGAAGCTGGCGTGCTGACCGGCAAAGGACTCCAATACGGAGGCAGCCTGGCACGCACAGAAGCGACCGGATATGGATTGGTGTATTTTGTCCGTGAAATGCTGGAAGATAAGGGCTTTGACTTTAATGGAAAAACGGTGATTGTGTCCGGATCAGGCAACGTATCCATTTATGCGATGGAAAAAGCAGCGGAATACGGGGCAAAAGTTGTGGCATGCAGTGATTCAGACGGTTGTATATATGATGAGAACGGCATTGATCTGGCTACTATTAAAGAATTGAAAGAAACAGGCGATGATCGTGTCAGCGCTTATACCGATAAGCACCCGAACGCCCAGTATCTGGAGGATTGTTCAAATATCTGGTCGATTCCGTGTGATATTGCATTACCGTGTGCAACCCAGAATGAAATTGACGAGGAAACCGCCAAAACATTAATTGACAATGGTGTCAAAGTGGTTGGCGAAGGTGCCAATATGCCATCGACTACGGAGGCTGTCGATCTGTTCCTTGACAGTGATATCCTGTTTGCCCCGGCAAAAGCGGCAAATGCCGGTGGTGTCGCCGTTTCATCGCTGGAAATGTCCCAGAACAGCAGCAAGCTTATGTGGACATTTGAAGATGTCGATGAAAAGCTGAAAGAAATAATGAAAAACATTTACCAAAACAGCATCCAAGCTGCGTCCGATTACGGTACCCCGGGTAATCTCGTTTCCGGTGCCAATATCGCAGGCTTTATCAAAGTTGCCGACGCAATGAACGCACAGGGCATTATTTAAACTGGAACTGTCTCAAAAATGAGACAGTTTTTTTGATGCCTGTTTCTGGCTGCGAGCTGTAAAAATTACCACGCTTCGACTCTGCATGATTATTCTGATTGCGCTCAATCTATAAGCAGGAGGGATGATCATGGAAGCGAAATTTTTAACAATTGAAACGTTCAATGACTTACTGCAACAATGGAACGGCGAAACCATCAAAATTTCCAAACATGAACTCGATGATTTGGACGAGACGCTGATGATGCTCCAGGATATTTCATACGCGCGCAACACACGACGGCTTGATGATTATGAACCGATGCACGCACTGCATCTGAACGGGACGGGCACGATCGAGACCGATGCCAGCAACGCCCAGTCGCTGCCGTCATCTGTTTATGAAATTCCGCTTGAAGACAATACGCTGTACGAGTTTGACGGGCAGAAGTTTTTACTGAGTACCTCCCGCGGCGTGTATAAGATTGAGAAGGAATGAGCTATGATGTCATTCAGTGGAGCGCTTTTTCCCGCTTAATGTTAGTTGAAGAATTGCTGCAGATTCGCGAAAATCGCTATAGATGGCAAAAAAGAACCCCCGCAGGTTGTCGGAGGTATCACACAGTAGCTGTTTTTTTCCGGAAAAACGACCTTAATGCATGGTAAACGTCTTCCTTGCCTTTCAAGATATAATGACGGAATTTCGGGTTTTCAAATTCCCGGTACGCGCGCATCAGTGTTGACTGGCGATTATACATGTTCACCTCAGCATAACCGAACATATTGGAAACATCCATGATTTCATTCACACGATTGATGCACCTTGGATTATCGGATGTGATGTTTTCCCCGTCGGAAAAGTGAAATGGATAAATATTGTAACGGGACGGAGGGTATTCGTCTGAAATCAGCTCCAATGCTTTCTCATAGGCGGATGAACAAATTGTTCCGCCACTTTCGCCTCTTGAAAAGAATGCTTCTTCGGAGACAACTTTTGCTTCGGTATGATGAGCAATAAAAGCAATTTCAACACGCTCATATTTCGAACGCAAAAATCTCATCATCCAGAAAAAGAAACTTCTGGCCAGATACTTTTCAAAATTCCCCATCGATGCACTGGTATCCATCATGGCAAGTATGACAGCTTTTGATTCCGGATTCACGACATCATTCCACGTCTTGAAGCGGAGATCATCATTATAGATAGGCGTGATTTGCGGTTCCCCTTTAATTGCATTGCGCTTAAGAGCGGTCAAAATCGTCCGTTTCTTATCAACATTGCCCATCAGTCCTTTTTTACGGACATCATTGAATTCGACTTTTTCGGTGGTGACTTCCGCTTCTTCCTTCTGCTGCAAATCAGGCAGTTCAAGCTCTTTGAATAATGCTTCTTCCAATTCCGCCATCGACACTTCCGCTTCATAGTAATCATTTCCCGGCTGGTCGCCTGCTTTCTTCCCTTTGCCGGATCCGCTTTTGCCCTTACCTCCACCGTTCGGGTCACGCGCGATGACATCGCCGACCTCGCTGTCACCATCACCCTGCCCAACATGTTTGGATTTGTCATAGTTATAACGGATTTTGTATTCATCCAGTGAACGGATCGGGATTTTGATGACATCCCGGCCATTTGACATGATGATATTTTCTTCACTGATGAGATCAGGTAAATTGTTTCGGATCGCGTCTTTTACTTTATCCATGTGACGCTTCTGATCCTGGTAACCTTTGCGGTGGAGGGACCAATCTTCCTTCGAGACAGTGAAACTTTTATTTTCTTCCTGCACATGTTCCCCTCCTCATGCTTTTATTCAGTCTATGCAACCTCAAGCAAACAAGTTATTAATTGCTGACACCCCCGCATACTGGTTAATAGTTGCCGCAGCTGAGTTGAAAAAATAACAAGAGCTGATGAGGATCAGTCTTGTTATTTTTCTCCCTTATTTACCGATTCAGCAGGCTGCCGACATACCGCAGCAGCTCATTGGCCGAGACGGAGTTGTAGCCATACTCATCTATCAGACGGGCAATCACTTCATTAATTTTCTTCAACTGTGATTCATCCGGCGTCTGTGATGATGTGGTAATCTTGACAACGTCTTTCAAATCGGCAAACAGCTTTTTCTGGATCGCTTCCCGCAAGCGCTCGTGCGAATTGTAGTCAAAGCGCTTTCCTTTGCGTGCATAAGCGGAAATGCGGATCAGAATTTCCTCTCTGAATGCTTTTTTCGCATTTTCCGAAATGCCGATCTGCTCCTCAATCGAACGCATCAGCTTCTCATCCGGATTCATTTCCTCACCGGTCAGCGGGTCATGCAGTTTCGTTTTATTACAGTACGCCTCCACGTTATCCAGATAATTATCCAGCAATGTTTTCGCGGATTCCTCATACGAGTAAACAAAAGCCTTTTGCACTTCTTTTTTCGCAATTTCATCGTATTCCCGTCTGGCAACGGAAATATAATTCAAATAGCGTTCCTTGTCTTCATCGGAAATCGACGGATGCTGCTCAAGCCCGTCTTTCAGAGAACGCAGCACATCCAGCGCATTGATTGAAGACACTTCTTTACGGATGATCGTTGACGAAATCCGGTTGATGACATAGCGCGGATCAACCCCTCGCATGCCTTCATCGGGGTATTCCTTCCGCAGTTCATCGACATCCACTTGATTATAGCCTTCAACACTGTCGCCGTCATAAAGGCGCATTTTTTTCACAAGATCAACACTTTGCTTTTTTGACTCCTCAAGCCGGGTCAAAATCGAAAAAATTGCAGCAACCCTCAGAGCGTGCGGAGCAATATGCACATGCGACATATCGCTTTCATTAATCATTTTTTGATAAATACGTTCTTCCTCAGTCACCTTCAAATTGTACGGAATCGGCATGACGATGATCCGTGATTGCAGTGCTTCGTTTTTCTGGTTGGCAATGAACGACCGGTATTCCGCTTCGTTGGTATGAGCAACAATAAGTTCATCAGCGCTTATAAGAGCGAATCTGCCGGCCTTGAAGTTTCCTTCCTGCGTGAGTGACAAGAGGTGCCAGAGAAACTTCTCATCACACTTGAGCATCTCCTGAAATTCCATCATTCCGCGGTTTGCCTTGTTCAGCTCCCCGTCAAACCGGTACGCGCGCGGATCAGATTCGGATCCATATCGCGCAATCGTGGAAAAGTCGATACTGCCGGTCAAGTCTGCAATATCCTGTGATTTCGGATCAGACGGACTGAACGTGCCAATACCGGTACGCCTATCTTCTGACAAAAAAATTCGTTCGACCTTTACATCCTCAATCCGACCGTCATATTCCTTTTCCAGACGCATCGCATTCAACGGTGACAGATTTCCTTCAATGCGAATGCCGTATTCATCATAAAAATCATCGCGTAAATGCTGCGGAATCAAATGCAGCGGGTCCTCGTGCATCGGGCAGCCTTTAATCGCATAAACGGCGCCTTCATCTGTCCGTGAATATTGCTCAAGCCCGCGTTTAAGCATCGTCACTATCGTGGATTTACCGCCGCTGACCGGACCCATCAGCAGTAAAATCCGCTTCCGGACATCGAGCCGTTTGGCCGCCGGGTGAAAATATTCCTCCACCAGCTTTTCGATCGCTTCCTCCAGCCCAAAAATTTCTTCACCGAAAAAGTCATACATCTTCCGGCCGTCTTTTTCTGTTAACCCGGAACTCTTTATCATATTATAAACACGCGAATGGGCTGTTTGCGCTACTTCCGGTCTCTCTCTTACAATCTCAAGATACTCTGAAAAAGTCCCTTCCCACTTAAGGCGCTGTTCTTCCTCACGGTGATCTCTGACTTTGTTGAGTATATCCATTTACTTCCCTCCATAACTGGTTTTCTCCCGCCTTAACCTGACAATAAGCTTCCATCTAATAGACTTTATATAGCCTATGCAGGGGTTTTCCTTAAGATGAGTGGTTTTGTACTCATAATTCGTGACTTTTGGCAAAAGCTAACACAAGCATATTTTACAAAGGATGATCGCAATGAATGTCTCTGAATTGCTTGTCAAATGTCTTGAACAGGAAGGCGTTGAGTACGTTTTTGGCGTACCTGGAGAAGAAAATATTGACCTGATGGATGCGTTTTACGACTCTGATATTGAGTTTATCGTTACCCGGCACGAAACAAGTGCTGCCTTTATGGCCGCGACATACGGGCGCCTAACCGGCACTCCCGGCGTCTGCCTGGCCACATTGGGACCGGGCGCGACGAACCTGATGACCGGGGTCGCCAATGCGAATATGGACCATGCACCGCTTGTCGCCATCACCGGACAGGCAGGGCTTGACCGGCACCATAAAATTTCCCACCAGTATTATGATCTGATTAATATGTATGAACCGGTGACCAAGTGGAATGCCCAGATTAAATCAGCCAAAATTACACCGGAAGTTGTCCGCAAAGCATTTCAGGTGGCCGGGCAGGAAAAGTGGGGCGCCACCCATATCGATCTGCCGGAAGATATCGCCGGCATGGATATCGATAAGACGACACCGCTTAAGCCGAATGAACGACCTCATACGAAAGCGAGTGAAAGCATTATCGAACAGGCTGTAACCATGATTGAAAAAGCCGAGCACCCGCTCATCCTTGCCGGGAACGGTATCAGCCGCCAGCAAGCTGCCGAAGAATTCCGGGCGTTTGTACGAAAAGTGCGCATCCCTGTTGTCCATTCGTTTATGGGCAAAGGCGCTATTTCCTGGGAAGATGACCTGAGTCTTCTGACGGCAGGAATCGGCGGAAATGATTACATTACATGCGGTTTTAACGAGGCTGATTTAATTATTACGGTCGGATTTGATATTGCGGAGTATCCGCCGAAGAATTGGAACCGGAGCAACACGCAGATCATTCACGTTGACACCGAAGAAGCCGAAACTGATGCCAATTATCCGGTGGCGCTCAACATTCTCGGTGACATCCCGGTAAACCTGCAGAAGCTCGGTGAAAACATCAAAACTCCGAACAAGGATATCACATGGGTTTCCAATGTTCGAAAGCAGGCACTGGATGAACTCGAGGCATTTCAAAAAGATACGCATTTCCCCGTGAAACCGCAAAAAATCATTTCCGATCTGCGTACGGTTTTAAACGAAGATGCGATTGCCATCTCGGATGTCGGTGCCCATAAAATGTGGATGGCCCGCATGTATCACACCTATCAGCCGAATACATGCCTTATTTCCAACGGCCTGGCCTCCATGGGTGTTGCAGTGCCAAGTGCAATTGCCGCAAAAATGGTGAATCCGGAGCGCAATGTTGTCGCAGTGTGCGGCGATGGCTCATTTCAGATGACCGGGGCCGAACTGGAAACAGCCAAACGGCTCGAATTGCCGATCATTGTCCTGATGTGGCGGGATAACGGCTATGGTCTGATCGAATGGCACCAATTAAAGAAATTTGACCGTTCATCCTATATCAAATTTGGCAATCCGGATTACCAGCAGCTCGCCGCTTCGTATGGATTTGAGGTGATGACCATTACAAAAGCGGACGAATTGAAACCGGCGCTGGAAAAGGCCGCTGCTTCAAATCAGCCGGTCTTTATCGACTGTCCGGTTGATTACAGCGAAAATATGAAATTAACGGAAAAACTCGGCGATATTATTTGTTGAAACTCTGGAAGGAGGCTATAAATCATGATATGTTCGATTATTAATGGCAAAGAAATCAACACGGGCAATGATTCAATCGATGTGAAAAACCCGTATAACGGAAAAACAGTAGAGGAGATTGTCCTGGCATCAGACGATGAATTTGAACGTGCTGTCACAAGTTCGTTTGATACGTTTCATAATACCATGAAAGACATGCCGGCACATAAGCGTTCAGATATCCTGCGCAAAACGGCTGATTTAATGGAAGAGCAGTCTGAAGATTTTGCTGAAATCATTATGAAAGAAGCCGGAAAGCCGATCTTTTTCAGCCGCGGTGAGGTGCAGCGAGCGATTCAGGTGCTCCGCTTCGCCTCTGAAGAAGCCAAACATATCAGCGGGGAAGTAATCCCGATGGATGCAGCGATAGACGGCGACGGCCGCCTCGGTCTGGTCAAACATATACCGCTCGGTGTCGTGGCTGCCATCACCCCGTTTAATTTCCCGCTAAACCTGTCATTGCATAAAATTGCACCAGCCATTGCAGCAGGTAATACCGTCATTTTCAAACCGGCTGAAAAAACACCCGTCTCCGCGCATAAATTGGCTAAATTATTCCATGAGGCCGGCCTGCCTGACGGTGTACTCAATCTGCTCATGGGCGCCGGTGACATCGGTGAGAAGCTGGTCACCCATGACAAAGTGCACAAAATATCATTCACCGGAAGTTTGCCTGTGGGGCGCTCAATTAAGGAGTCGGCGGGCTTCAAAAAAGTCACGCTCGAATTGGGCTCCAATTCACCCAATATCATATTCGATGACGGAAACATCAATGAAGCCGTCAGCATGCTGGTCAAGGGTGCTTTTGCCTTTTCCGGACAGGTCTGCATCTCGGCACAGCGCATATACGTCCAAAAATCAATCTATGACCAATTCCTGAAAGAATACATTGTAGCAACAGAAGACCTGACCATTGGTGATCCGGCATCTGAGAAAACCGATATCGGACCGATGATCAGTGTTGAGGAAGCCAAACGGGCCAAAGAATGGATTGATGACGCGGCCGAAAACGGTGCAAAAGTAGCAGCAGGCGGTGAACGGGATGGGACGATTTTGCAACCTACCATCATGACCGATGTTGAAAGCAACATGAAAATCATCGCGGATGAAGTGTTCGCACCGATTGTATCCGTTATTCCATTTGATACGGAAGACAGTGTCGTGAGCTACTCGAATGATTCCATTTACGGACTGCAGGCAGGTGTGTTCACCAAGGATGTCGACCGGGCATTCCGGGTGGCGGATCAGCTGGAGATGGGCGGTGTCTGGATCAATGAAATTTCCACCTACCGCCAGGACAATCATCCATATGGCGGCGTCAAACAAAGCGGTGTCGGCCGTGAAGGCGTCAAATATGCCGTCGATGGCATGACTGAGACGAAATTTATCGGGCTAAAATTGAAAGAGCATCATGATTAAAAAGCTTAAGGGACTTATCCCTTAAGCTTTTTGCATCGATTCGCGGTGATATTTGCAGAAGAGGGGGGGAATCGATAGAAGACAGAGATAATCTGCAGATGGACTGGAACATCCAGTTTGTCAGCTAGTACATTTGATCAAAATACCCCCATTAAAACAAAAGGGCTCCCTATAGAAGGAGCCTTTTACCGCTGCTTTTTTATGTTTTCTCGGAATGCTTCAATAAAATGCTCGGGCGACTGTTTTACGGTATATACATTAACGCCTTTGCTCGTGTGTAAATATAACAGACCGCCCTCCTTGCCAAAAGGGCGATAAGACATATCCCAGACGTTTTCGATGGGAAATTCGTGATGCCGGCTTACAATTTTATCACTGTATAAATACAGGGAGCGGGGATCCTCAACATAATACTTGCCTGAGATTGCAATCTCACGCTCCACCTTAACGTACGGCTGTTCAGCAATCAGCTTCATAGGAATTTCCCTCCTGCTGTTTTAAAGGTTATCCAGAAATACCCTGATAACATCTGCGCCGCCGATGAATGTCCCAACCGAACTGCCGATGTTTGCCAGGACCACTATCAGGAGAATGCGTGTCACCTTGTTTTGCCAAAAACCTTTCACACTGTAAACATCTTCGGATAGCTTCTCAAAATCGCCGACATGCGGTTTGCGGATAAGAGCTTGGACAATGCCGGCAAACCAGCCTGCTGCGATCAGCGGGTTCAATGACGATATCGGAGCTGCAAGAAACGCTGTTAAAATCGTCAATGGATGCCCCAAGGCAATGGCCGTTCCAAGTGCTGACAAGCTGCCATTCCATAAAATCCAGCTGATCGTTTGCTGCCACCCGGCAGACGGGTTTGTATAGAATGTATATGCTATGATGGAAATAATCAAAATCGGGATCGTCCAGGCGATGATCTTCGGCAGCTTTGATTTAGGCGGACGTGCACTTAGCTGTTTCAAATCCTGCTCCCGTTTGATCTCCTTTGTAATACCAGGAACATGCGCAGCACCAAGGACAGCAACAACCTTGCCACCCGGTGCTCGTCTGATTTTTTCGGAGAGATACTGGTCCCGTTCGTCAATCAGCGGTTTTTTCAGCCTTGGAAAATGTTCAGTAAATTCTTCCAGCATACTGTCGAGCATATCCTTTGATTTGAGCTTTTCCAATTCCTCTTCCGAAATCGTTTCCCGGCTGAAAATGCTGCCGATAACTTGCATCAGCAGCATGGCTTTTCCTTTGAAACCAAGATTTCCCCAAATACGGGAAAAAGTGATCTGGATATCGCGATCTGCCAGCACCAGTTCTGCATCGGTTTCCTTGGCTGATTCGATTCCTTGAATCATCTCTTGGCCAGCATTAATCCCGAATTGTTTCGCCATGCGTTTCTGGAATGAGGAAATGGCTAAATTCATTAGCAATAGGCTTGCCTTTTTTTCTTTAATAACCTGAAAGATGTCCATATCGCGCCATTTATTTCCTTCAGTGACTGATTTGTACCGTTGCTCATCCAGCTCAATGCAGACGGTATCCGGCTGTTCCGCCTCAATCACTTCCTTGACCTGTTCGGCACTGCTTTTGGAGACATGAGCTGTCCCGATCAGTATGTATTCTTTATCATCCAAATTGATGCGTGTTATATTTTCTTCAGACATATGGTAAACTCCTATGTTGGTTAATAACGGGCAATCCCGCAGCTGCACAACCTTATTTCATCATAAACAAACAAAAAACCCGGTGCAAGACCAGGCTTCCCTTATCATGCCATCCATTTCGGCGGAATATTTTTATCCCAGTAAAGTTCTCCAATTTCATGGTGATGTTCAAAGCCATCACTCTTTATATGATAATGAAAATTGAACCAATAACCTTCCATGGGACGGTTTTCGCGTCTGACATCAAACCGGGCAATGTCATGCCCCGTCCGTTCGTCATAAATATTAAAAATCCGTTCGCCCAATCCCTCGGACGGCTGCTCGGTAACGCTGTAATATTGAAAATCATCCGCTCCGGTTTCGTCCATAATCCGATGAAGCGCTTCTTCCATTTTCGGCAGAATAACGGCCTGGAACTCACCCTCCACCTTGGCCGTAATCCGTGGTCCCATCTTCGTCATAGCCTGCTCCCGTGCTTTGTCGCTCAATTCCTCAATCGGATCAGGGGCAGCAGCGTCCGCATCCGCATCAGGCAATTCTGGCGTCAGAATCGGCGGGTCACTTGTTTCATTGATGGCTCTATCATGCGAGTTGCTTTCAGAATCCATCGTTTCTTTATTCTGTTCTGCTTCGACATCCACATCAAATTCGGGAATATATAAACCTAATGTGACAACCGCAACCAGTGCCACTGCTATTTTCCGCATCCAAAGCTTCATCGTGATTTCTCCTTCTTACACCTTCTTATTAAATTTTATCATTTGTCAGATAAAAGCGCTACGTCATTTTTGGTTTTTCACAGAATTGTTTCTTTTTAAAGGGAACTTAAATCCTTTCAGCAATTATCCGGCCGACTCTTTGAGTGCAGCAGCATATGTTTCATAATCTATTTCCGAAAACAGTACCATCATTACTTTTCCGAAATCATGGTTCTTTAGAAAATCAGTGATCGTTTGCAAGGCTATTTTGGCAGCAAGATCGATTGGAAAACTGTACACACCTGTTGAAATCGATGGGAACGCTATTTCGGCCATGTCATTTTCCACTGCAAGTTCCAAAGAATTACGATAACAATTGGCAAGCAATTCTTCCTGACCCTGATCACGTTCATTCCAGACCGGCCCAACCGTATGAATGACATATTTTGCCGGCAAATTAAAGCCGCCTGTGATGACAGCCTTACCGGTCGGTAATTTTTCACCTTTAAGCTGATTCTCCTGCACCTGTTTGCATTCTTCCAGCAGTTCCTTGCCTGCTGTCCGATGGATTGCACCATCAACACCACCACCTCCCATAAGCGTTCCGTTGGCGGCATTGACAATTGCGTCTGTATCCAGCTTCGTAATATCACCAGTCATCAGTTCAAGTGTGTTTCCGTTAACTTCAGTTTTCATCGTCTCACCTTTTTCTGATTTAGTTCCTATTTTTGATTATAACACGGATTTTTCAAATCTTTTAGTCCTGTCAGATGTTTTAGGGTTTATCCATATGGGAAGTGTCCAATAAGTAGTATCCAAATACATGAAATAAAAGGAGCATATCATTCATGGAACAAATTCTTTTCATCCAAACAGGCAGCGGTATTGATGTTCATGGCCAAAACATCACAAAAGCCTCCGTCCGTGCTGTGGAAAATGCGATTTATTCCAATTCAATGCCTGGAATCGAGAAAAGTCTTCCGGATGGAAAACTTGATAACATGCAGGTGAATGTCCGGCTGGCCGTTCCGCTCGACCGTGATAAACTTGATGTCGAGCAAATTAAAAATGCCATTCCGTACGGTTCAGTCACTGCGGATGTCACAGACGGCGGTATGGCAACTTCTAGCGGGATTATGCTGGATGAAAAAGATGATGAGAATGATTTAATGTATATTGTAAATGCTGCAATTGAAGTTGGTTATTAAAGCCAACTTAAAGGTAGTCTCCCCCTTAAAACCAACCTGCCAGGCAGGTTGGTTTAATGATGTGATAAAACAACGGCCGGAACCCCTATATCATTCTAAAACTCATGCCCGGCCAATGTTGTGGCAATCGAGTCCTCAAGCTCTGTATCCGAGCTGCCTAAATAGTTGTTAAACATGATGGAAAACACCAGCTCTTCGCCGTCTTGTGATGTCACGTAACCGGATAACGTTGAAACGCCGGTCAATGACCCCGTTTTGGCGACAACATTCCCTTGTGCCGGTTCTTCGGTCATTCGGTATCTGAGTGTTCCGCCGACAAAGCGTTCGGGTGCGCCTGCAACAGGCAGCGAGTTCTCAAATGCCGGGAACCATTCTTCGTCTTGTATGGCTGTTAAAAACTGTGACAATCCATTTGAGGGAATCATATTTTTATGTGACATGCCCGAACCATCACGCAACAGGATGGTGTCACTGTCAATGCCGTAGTTTTCTGCCACATTTTCAATGACATCAAGCCCTTCATCCCAGCTTCCTTCGCCATTCAGCACTTTACCCATTTCTTTTGTCAGAATCTCACCGTGGCCGTTATTGCTCAGCTTCATAAACCGAATGTACAGTTCCTCAAGCGGCATCGAATCCCTCGAAGCAAGAACAGTTGCATCGTCGGGTGTTATACCGGTTTTCACGTCACTATTGCCAATGAACTTAAGGCCATGTTCCTTGAGCGATTTTTTGAAGACATCAAGCGCATATCCGGTCGGCTCCCAAACTGATACCCACGACCTTGACCTTGATCCGTCTGCCGGAATTGTTCCTTCAACGATAATTTCATTGGATCCATGCTGGCGCTGAATGGAGATGTCTTTGCTTTCCCCGGCGGCAACGGTTTCTGTATTGTTGGTGATTGTGACATAATCAGTTTCCGGTGTTACCGTGACCTCCGCTTCATTTCCGGTTTCATCGGCCGGATATGCTTCCACAATCACGGTCCCCGCATCATAATCATCATTCGGTGATAATGACAATGCCGAAACCTGAGCACCAGTGTAATACGGTTCATCTGACCAGTTCAGATCCTGCGACAGGCGCACATCGTCATACCAGCTGTCATCGCCTATCAAATCACCTTTAATATTCCTGATTCCTTTTTCTTTCAGCTGTGCTGCAAACTGATCAAGGTCTTTCTTCATTAAGGTCGGATCACCTTTTCCTTTTAAATATAAATCGCCATGAAGCACTTTTCCGTTTATCTGGCCGTCTGTGAGCACTTTCGTAGTGAATTGGTAATCCGGACCTAATGTTTCCATGGCGGCCGCACCCGACAGCAACTTCATGTTTGAAGCCGGATGGAGGCGCAAATCGCCATTATGATTATACAGAATCTCGCCGCTCTCAGCGTTCCGGACGCTGACACTAACACTTGTGCCGTTCAGACTG